>CACFLF010000007.1 GCA_902567115.1 uncultured Alphaproteobacteria bacterium | reverse complement strand
AATTTACTTGATAGCGAAGAATACGGTGGAGCTTGCGTGAGATTAAAATTAATAAGAGTTTAATTTTGCAAATGAAGATATGAAATTTAAAGATAATAAAATTTTAATCATTGATGATGAACCAGATATTTGTAACCAACTTAGTGGTCTTCTGAATGATATTGGTTATTCATGTGATAAAGCTAATACTTCAGAAAAGGGTTTAGAAATTTTTAAGCAAAAATCATTTTCTCTTGTTCTATTGGATATTTGGTTGAATAATTCAAAATTTGACGGTTTTCAAGCCCTAGAAAAACTTCAAAGAATAGATCACAATATACCAGTCATCATGATTAGTGGTCATGGGAATATTGAAACAGCGGTAAATTCTATCAAAAAGGGAGCATATGATTTCATAGAGAAACCATTTGATAGTGACTTACTAATTTTTAAAATAAAGAAAGCAATAGAGAATTATATTTTAAAAAAAAAAATTGAAAAATTTTCAAGAAAAGATTTGGATTCTGAAATTGTTGCAATCTCAACATCTTCAAAATTCCTTGAAAACAAAATTAAAGAAGTCAGTAAAACTGATTCTAATATTGTACTTATTGGTGACGAAGGAAGTGGTAAAGAATTTGTTGCATCAAAAATACATGATTCTTCTCATAGATCAAAAAAATATTTTAAATCAATTGATTGTAGATTAGATAAAAAAATGTTTCAAGAACAACTTTTTGGATCTGAAGATAATCAAGTAATCAAAGAATTAGGTTTGCTAGACGAAGTAAACAATGGGACTATATATTTTAAGAATATTGCATCTTTAGCAGATAAATTACAAGGACAAATATTAAGAGTTCTTGATGAAAAAAAATATTATAGAATTGGAGCATTAAATCCCAATGTTTTGGATTTAAGAGTAATTGCTTCGTCAAATAAAAACCTTTTGGAAAGTTTAAGAAAAGATTTATTAAAAAAATTAAATTTTACAATCATAGAAATACCAAGTCTGTCCGATAGAAAAAATGATATAGGAGAATTAATAGAAATTTTTGCATCAGAGATATTTATTGAAAAAGGTTTAAAAATAAAGAAATTTTCGACTGAAGTTATTTCATACTTAATCGATTTAGATTATTTTAGAAATATTCTTCAACTTAAAAAGTTTGTAGAGTGGATAGTTGTAATGTTGAATAATGTAGATAATAACGAAATAAATTTAAGTGATGTTATTGGTTTAGGTTCCAATCTTGTTAATAAAAAGAATATTTTTTTTGATGACTCTCTGAATATGTCCATTAAAAGTGCTAGAGAAGATTTTGAAAAAAAATATCTCCTATTTAATTTAGAAAAATTCAAATATAATGTAACAAATATGGCTAAAGAGATTGGAATGGAACGAACTGCAATATACAGAAAACTGAAACTACTTAACATCAAAACAGAATTAGAAAAATGAAAATTATAGTTTGCGGTGCGGGTGAAATTGGTTCTAATATTGCGAAACAGCTTGTTTACGAGGATAATGATGTAACAATAATTGACAAATCAGAGTCGAGCTTAAGGACGTTAAATAAAAGCGTAGATTTGAAAAGTGTTTGTGGAAAAACAACCCATCCAGAAATTCTTGAGAAAGCTGGTGCTGATGAAGCAGACATGATTATTGCAGTTACAGAAAGTGATGAACTTAATATTATTTCATGTGAACTTGCAAATCATTTATTTAAAATCCCTTTAAAAGTAGCAAGAATTAAAGAATCTGAATATTTAAAGTCAAATTACGCAAAGAAGATTTTCTCTCCAGGAAGAATTGAAATCGATGCAATAATTTCACCGGAATTAGAGGTTGCAAAAGATATTATTAGAAAATTAAATACTCCAGGTGCTTTTGATTCATTCTATTTAGGCAATAAAATAGCAAGAATAATTGGAATATCGATAAATGATTCGTGTCCAATAATAAATACTCCTTTACGAATGCTTCCGGGAATTTTTTCGGGGCTAGAGGTAAAGATTCTTTCAATTTTTAGAAAAGACGAGATTATAATTCCTACCGGAAAAGTTGAGCTTTATCCTGGTGATGATATTTATATTTGTATTAAAAATGATGATATTTTAAGAGCTCTTAGAGTCTTTGGAATTAAACCTCAAGAAAATAGAAAATTAATAGTTGTAGGTGCGGGAAATATTGGTTTGAATATTTTAAAAATTTTAGAAAAGGACTATCCTGATATCAATTGTAAAATTATTGATAACGATTTAGAAAGGACAAAAGATATTTCTTCTAAGCTCTCAAAACAAAGTACTATTTTGTGCGGAGATGCAATTGATTCTAATCTACTGAGAGATGCTGGTGCATCCGATTCGGAAGCAATTATAACTGTAACAGACGACGATGAGGTAAATATTTTCTCTTCACTTTTGGCTAAAGACCTTGGATGCAAAAGAACAATGGCAATCGTTAACAACACAAATTATAGAAATTTGTCAAAAAAACTAGATTTAGATGTCCTGATTCATCCCGGTAATATAACAACTTCAGCCATTTTACAGTATGTGAGGAGAGGAAAAGTAAAAGAGGTTCACGATTTTGGAAATGATAGAGGTGAAATAATGGAAATAGAAATTTTACCCACCACCAAATTTGCTGATAAGAAGATAATTGATTTAGATATGCCAGATGGTGTGGTTATCGGTGGTATCGTTAGAAATAAGAAATTGATTTTTCCAGATGAAAACACACCTATATATGTTAATGATAAGTTAATAATTTTTTCGAAACCGTCATCTATTAAAGAAATAGAAAAATATTCAGAAGTAAATATAGAGTTTTTTTGATGTCAATTTGTTATGTAAATGGTTCATATGAAGAAAAAAATTCGGCAATGATATCAATTCAAGATAGGGGATTTAACTTTTCTGACGGTGTGTATGAGGTTATGTCTTTTTTTGGGAACCAAGTCATCAATTTTGACAAACATGTAAAAAGACTTGCACAGTCACTTGACGGTTTAAGAATTCCAAAACCATTAACTAATTATAAAAGTCTAGAATTAATATTAAAAAAACTTATCAAATTAAATAAATTAGACAAAGGTTTTGTTTATCTCCAAATTACCAGAGGAAGCTCGTCTAGAAATCATCTTTTTCCTAAATTGTCTAATCCCAATATAGTCATTTTCACTTTTACTGCAAAATTAGATGAAAAATTGATCTTGAATGGAGTAAAAGTTCGATTAACTGAAGATCTAAGATGGAAAAGATGTGACATTAAGTCCATTTCTTTATTACCAAATGTTTTAGAAAAACAAAATGCCTTCGAAGAGGGAATGTATGAATCATGGCAAAAAAGAAAAAACTTTATTACAGAAGGGGCAACATCAAATGCTTTTATAGTTAATAGAAATGGTTTTATTCAAACACATCCAGCTAACAATTTTATTTTAGGTGGAGTAACACGTGATACACTAATTGAGATTGCAAAAAAAAATAAGATTAAAGTTATCGAAAAGGCTTTTTCTTCAAGTGATTTATTTTCTAGTAAAGAAGCTTTCTTAACTAGTACTACTGCAAAAATTCTTCCTGTTGTAAAAATTAATGAAAAAACTATTGGTAACGGAAAGCCAGGACAGGTGACTCAAGCATTAATTAAAATGTACAATGAACTCGTAAAATGTCAAATTCATGAATGATACACAAACGATAGTTATACATCCATATATAAAAAGATCACGATGCTCAAAAGAAATTCTTCTAGAAGAAGCGATTAAATTGGCTCAAGCAATTAATTTAAATTGCATTGATTCGTCCCTTGTTGGAATAGACAGTATAAATCCAAAAACTTATCTTAAATCTGGTTATGTTGTTTTTTTGAAACAAAAAGTAATTGACCTTAATGCGGAATTGATATTTTTAAATACAAATCTGTCCCCAATACAACAAAGAAACTTAGAAAAATCAACAAACTGTAAAATTATTGATAGAACTGGGTTAATTATAGAAATATTTGGTTCCAGAGCCAAATCAAATGAAGGGAAACTTAGCGTTTTATTAGCTAGCTTAAAATTCCAAAAGAGTAGACTTGTAAGATCGTGGACTCATCTAGAAAGACAAAGAGGTGGAGCTGGATTTATGGGAGGCCCTGGTGAAAAACAAATTGAATCAGATAGACGCCAATTAACAGAAAGAATAAACAGACTTAAAGTCAAGATCAATAAAATTGATAAAATTAGAAATATTCAAAGATATAGAAGAATAAAAAATAAAATACCTATTATTTCATTAGTAGGTTATACAAATTCTGGGAAATCAACGTTATTTAATCTAATTACAAAATCTAAAGTATTGTCAAAAAATATGCTATTTGCATCTTTGGACTCAACAATAAGAAATGGTTACATCAATGGTTTTAATTTAAATTTTATTGATACCGTAGGTTTTATTAGAGATTTACCAACAACTTTAATTGACTCGTTTAAATCGACACTTAATGAAATTATAAATTCTGATTTGATACTTCATGTCAGAGATATTTCAGACTCAGAGTATCTTGATCAAAAAAATGAGGTTTTAAGAATACTAGAAGAAATTGGGATCCAAAAAGATGATGAAAGAATTATAGAGGTAATAAATAAAACTGATTTAGTGAAAAATAAAATAAACCACCACAATTCTTTGAGTCAGAAATCTGTAATGATTTCAGCAGTTAAAGGTAGTGGTATTAGCGAATTAAAGAACGTTATTATTAAAAATTTAAGCAGGTACAATTTAATAAAATTTTTACATCAGCAGTCTTATCAAGTTTGAAGTATCTTCTTTTTCAAAACCAAGTTTAATAAGTTTTCGGTAATTGTTCCTTATTATCTTTGTTACTGGAAGTCTAATATCAGATTGATTTATTTCCTTGATAATTATATCAAGGTCTTTCAGCATCAATTTATTCATAAATCCAAAGTTGAATTGTGATTTCCACATTGTATTTGCTCTATTCTCTAATTGCCATGATTGACCAGCTCCATTTTTTAATACTTTAATAATGCTATCAACTTTTAGTTTTTTTTTTTTAGCAAAATTTAAACCCTCAGCTAACCCTTGAATAATTGTTGCGACACATATTTGATTGACCATTTTAGTAAGTTGTCCGGAACCAGATAAACCCATGTAAATTAGTGACTTAGAATACAAATCTAAAATTTCTTTTAGATTTGTGAATTTTGATTTTTTCCCACCAACCATAATTGATAATGTTCCATTTATTGCACCTATTTCTCCACCACTAATTGGAGCATCAAAAAAATAGCATTTCTTACCTAATGTTTTCTTATACAACAACTTCGATATATCGTACGATGCAGTAGTATGGTCCACGATTAATGTTTTTGGGCGTAAACCTTTTAATATTCCATTCTTTGATAGATATACATCTTTTAAATCTAAATCTTTGCCAACACAGGATATTATAAAATCACATTTATTTGACAACTGATCGTATTGATCATATGTAAAAAGTCGTCTAGAGTTTTTAAATTTCTTTATAAATTTAAGTGTATTTCTTGAATTTCTTTTAATTATGTGAACATTTCTATTAGCATTAATTATATGAAGTGCAATGTTATAACCCATTACACCAAGACCAATAAATCCAACGTTTTTAATCATAATTTATAATCAGTTCATTATTTTCATTTACAGTTACACTAACTTGTGAACCTTCTTTAATATTATTACTTAAAATGAGATGTGCTATCTTGTCTATAATCTCTTTTTGTATAAGTCTTTTTAATGGTCTTGCTCCATATAAGTTTGAAAACCCTTCATTTACAATCCAATTCTTTGATTTTTCATCAAATTTAGCTGAAATTTTTTTAGGTTTTAAAATTTCTTCAAGAAAATCTAATTGAATATCAATAATTTTTTTTATTTCTTTTTTTGTAAGTCTATTAAAAATTATAGATTCATCAATTCTATTTAAAAATTCAGGTTTAAAATGCTTTCTGACTTTTTCCATTATTTTTTCTTTTGTAAAAACCTCCACCTGATTCTTTTGCTCGTCAGAAAACTCGATTAATTCGGCACCTAAATTTGAGGTCATAATTATAATTGTATTTTTAAAGTTTACAAATCTTCCCTTGGAGTCGGTTAACCTTCCATCATCAAAGACTTGTAATAATAAATTAAAAACATCTGGATGAGCCTTCTCAATCTCGTCAAGCAGAATTAGTTGATATGGCTTTCTTCTAATAGCTTCTGTTAAAATTCCACCTTCCTCGAATCCAACGTAGCCTGGTGGCGAACCAATTAATTTTGAAACTGAATGTTTTTCCATAAATTCAGACATGTCCAATCTAAATAATGATTTTTTATCATTAAAAAGAAATTCGGAAAGAATTTTTGTCAATTCCGTTTTTCCTACACCTGTAGGCCCTAGAAATAAAAAAATACCTATGGGTCTATTAGGGTCTTGAATTCCGGCTCTTGCTCTGAGCACACATCTAGATATTTTTTGAATTGCTTCAGTTTGTCCAATGACTTTTTTTTGAAGTTCATTTTCCATATTGATTATTTTTTCTTTTTCTCCCTCTAGCATTCTTTCTACAGGGACCCCAGTTGATTTAGATATAACTTCTGCAATTTCATCGGGAGATACATACTTTCTTAAAATCTTTTGTTCTTTCTTTGATTCTAGGATTTTAAGTTTATTCTCAAGCGCAGGAATCTCACTGTAAGCCAATTCCCCTGCTTTTGATAATTCACCATCTCGTTGTAAGATGTTTAACCTATTTCTATTGAATTCAATTGTAGATTTGAGTTTTTTAATTTCGTTAATTACATCCTTTTCTCTATTCCAATTATTGTTAAAATCTTCAAATTCTTTCTCTAATTTCTTAATTTCTTCTTTAAGGGCATTTGTTCTATCTATAGACTTTTTATGGTTTTCTTTTTTTAAGCTTTCGTATTCAATTTTATTTTGTAAAAGTTTTCTCTCAATTTTATCAAGCTTTTCAGGCTTTGAATCAATTTGTAATCTTATGCGTGATGCTGCCTCATCCATAAGATCAATTGCTTTATCAGGTAAAAATCTGTCATTAATATATCTTTGTGATAATTCAACTGCGGAAACAATTGCTGAATCTAGAATTTTTACTCCATGATGAACTTCATATTTTTCTTTTAATCCTCTTAAAATAGATATTGAGTCATCCAAGCTTGGTTCCTCGACTAATATTTGCTGAAATCTTCGAGCTAGAGCGGCATCTTTTTCAATATGTTCTCTGTATTCATTTAGTGTAGTTGCGCCAATACAATGAAGTTCTCCTCTAGCCAAGGCTGGCTTTAATAAGTTTGATGCATCCATTGCTCCATCAGTTTTACCAGCCCCAACTAAAGTATGTATTTCATCTATAAATAAAATAGTTGAATGTTTATTATTTTCGATGTTCTTAAGAATTTTTTTTAATCTTTCTTCAAAATCTCCACGAAATTTGGCTCCTGCAACTAATGAACCTAGATCTAAGGAAATAACTTTTTTTTTTTTTAATGAGTCTGGAATATCATTATTGATAATTCTTAACGCTAATCCTTCAACAATAGCGGTTTTACCTACACCGGGTTCTCCTATCAGTACTGGATTATTTTTTGTTCTTCTTGATAGAACTTGAATACTTCTTCTTATTTCTTCTTCTCTTCCAATTACTGGATCTAATTTTCCTAATTTTGCTAATTCTGTAAGATCTACAGAATACTTTAATAGTTCATCAGAACTAGAATTTGAATTTTTTTCGTTAATAGTTTGGCCTTTCCGTAGTTTTAAAATGACTGATTTAAGTGTATTCTTATTTAATTTATTAGTATTCAATAATTGTGTAATCTTTAGATCTTCTAAACATAAAATAGTATACAATAAAACTTCTGGAGAAATAAACGAATCATTAAATTCATCTTTTGTTGTTTTTGATAATTCTAAAACCTTAACTAGTTCATCTGAAAGAAAAACATTAATATTCCTTCCAAGAACTTTAGGTATATTAGTAATTTCTTTTTCAACTAAATCTGTAAGATTCGATTTTTCTAATTGGCAATTTTCAATTATATCCTCGATAAAACTATCAGAATCATTAAAAATACTAAAAACTAAATGTTCAACTGAGATTTGTTGATTGTTTAGTGATACCGCTTTATTTTGTGCTTGATTAATTAATAATTTACTTTTATCGTTGAATTGATCAAAATTCATGATTTATTTTGATGATATTAAATCAAAATCTCAAGTACTTTATTGGAAAAAAAAAAAAATAACTTACCCTTAGATGGAATATTAGTATTGGACCTAACAAATGTATTATCAGGTCCGTTTGCTACCTTAATATTGTCTGATTTGGGAGCTAAGGTAATCAAAATAGAAAAACCTGGTGGGGACGATTCAAGAGGTTATGGCCCTTTTGCAAATGGAAAATCTGGATACTTTATTTCGTTAAACAGAGGGAAAAAAAGTATTTGTTTAGATTTAAAAAAAAAAAAGGAAAAGCAAATCTTTGAGAAAATTCTATCTAAATCAGATGTTCTCATAGATAACTTTAAGCCTGAAACTCTTGAAAAACTGGGTTTTTCTTGGAAATATTTGTCCAGGAAATATCCAAGATTAATTTACAGTAAAATTTCTGGATTTGGCGAAACGGGTCCACTTAAAGACCTTCCAGCTTATGATATAATTGTTCAAGCCATGGGAGGGTTAATGAGTATTACTGGCAAGGACGAAGAAAATTTAGTAAGAGTTGGGACTTCTATCGGAGATATTACTGCTAGTTTATTTGCAGTTATTGGAATATTAAGTCAATTAATAAGACGAAATAAAACAAATTCTGGCTCTAAACTAGATTTAAGTATGTTAGATTGTCAGGTTTCAATTTTAGAAAATGCAGTTGCAAGATATTCGATCGAAGGAAGAAATCCTAAACCATTAGGAACTGATCACCCATCAATATCACCATTTGGTGCTTTTAAAACAAAAGATGGACTATTAGTTCTTGCAATTGGAAATGATAGGTTATTTCAAAAATTTTGTAATGTTTTAAAAAATAAAAAATTGGCTGAGAAATATTCTACTAATAAAAAAAGAAATGATAATCTTAATAATTTTAAAAAGGAATTAGAGTTAATTTTTAAGAAAAATAAAACGTCATTTTGGATCAAGAAATTAACAATCAATAAAATACCATGTACAAAAATTAATTCAGTCAGCGAGATAACGCGTAATAAACAAATATTACATAGAAAAATGATTTCTGACTATCCCGAGAAACTCGGGAAATTAAAGGTTACTAACACTCCATTCAATTTTGATTTCGTTAAAAATAAGCCACAAATAAAGTTAGCACCAAATTTAGATGAGCATAGAAACGAAATTTTAAAATTCTTTGGAATAAATTAATCCCAAGGGCCTCTTTTTAAAAAAACTGATTTTCCTTTTTTAGTGATAGTTTTTTTAATTTTATTATTGAAAATATATGAATAAAACAGTCCAAATACAAAACCACCAATATGAGCAACCCATGCAACATTGGATTCTTGATTATCGAGATTAAGAAATTGAAATAAAAACCAAAAAATCAAAAGTACAAAAGCTGGGACTCTAATCGTAAAAAAAATAAAAAAAGGGATTAAAACAAGAACCTTTGCTTTTGGAAATAAATGAAGATAAGCACCGAGAATTCCTGCGATTGCTCCGGAAGCTCCTATTAATGGAATATTCGAGTTTATGTCCAATAATCCATGACTTATAGAAGCAACAACACCAGATAAGATATAAAACAATATAAATCTTTTGGACCCCATTTTATCTTCAACATTATCTGCAAAAATCCAAAGATAGAGCATATTACCTAAAAAATGCATCCAGCCACCATGCATAAAAATTGAGGTTATTAGGGTAAATGTAGGTAAAAGAAAAGGTAAATCTGAACCTAAAAAGAAAGATTTTGGCTTAAAACCAAAATAATAGGTAAAATAATTTGAATTTTCTAAAGACAATTGAATAAAAAATACAATTGAACATAAAATTAATATTAGAGACCTCATGTGTGTTTTATTTTTTGTTGGATTGTCGTCTTTTAAAGGTATCATTATATAACTTTCTGTTGTGCTATTTTGGTTTTACCAAGTATTATTAAAAAGGTATTTTTATCGATAATATCAGAAAAAACTTTCGATTTAACATCTATTCCTCCAGTGAAATGACCAAAAGAGGGTAGAATACAAAAATCTCTTGAGACTACAAAACATTTGTATGAATATGAAGAGTTATTAATTTTTATAATTGTTTTGGGATGAAAATGTCCAGAAAATTCAAAAGAATCCTTTGAATTATTTTTGCTTTTAATGTGCTTAAAACTTAAACCATTGTCCTTAAAACTATTAAAAAATTTACCTCCAATCTTGTCTTTACTTAAAAGCTTTTTATCGTGATTTCCTGTAACCCATTTAAAATCAACTGTTTTAGTAATTTTGTTTAACTCTTTTATTTCTTGCTTATTCATATTTAAAATTGAAAATTTATCATGAAAATTATCGCCCAAAGTTATAATTCTCCTTGGTTTATAAATTTCAATAACTTTCTTTAGTTTATACAAAGTCTCTTTAATATCATATGGTGGAATTTGGAATCCGCTTATATTTAAAGATTTAGCTTTGCCAAAATGAAGATCAGCTAAAACTATAGTTTTAGTTTGCTCGATGAATAAAACACCTGTTTTGTCAAAATAAATATCATAATTTAAAATTTTTTTTTTTAAATTATTTTGCATTATAAAATTTCATTCGCTTTGGTTTTTTCTTTTTCCATTATTAATGATTTTGAAAATTCAGACACTTCAGACAGTTTTTTAAAAAAGAATTTCAGATTTTTAATCTTATAAATCTGACTTGATTGTATAAAATAATTGTTAATTTCCTCAGCTGTTATTTTTAGGATTATGTGATTTGGTTCATATTTCATCAAAGTATCAAATATTAAATCACAATTGATGAAGTTTTTTTTTGTTTTGGTATAAATATTATTTTTCAGCACTAAACCACTAATCAAAGCAATTTCTTTAAAAATTCTTTTAGCTAATGCAGTGTTTAAAAAATTAACATTATTAAATTCTTTTTTAAAAAAAAAAATCAAATCTTCTTTTTGAATATTTATTTTTCCATTAAAAAACAAACCAAAGGAATAATCATTTAATATATAATTAATTGTAAAAATCTTTTTTTCATTCAAGTAATCTATTAAAAAGTTTGTTAAAGTTTGGTTTGTTTCTCTGCCTAAAAATGTATGGAAGAAAATATATTCTCCAGATTGATAAGGAAATTTTTCAATCAAAATTTTATTTTTTGTTGGAATTTCAGACATTTTTTTTTGTTTAAGTAAAAACTTTCTGATTTCATGGGGAAATTTAGAGAATTGTTTATTTTGAAGAATTCTTAAAATTTCTTCAGACAAATTTGATTTTAATGGCATGCTTCCCCCCCAGTAAACAGGTACTTTTTCAGATTTTTTTGTTTTTGAAATAACTATTATCTCATCATTTTTAATTTTTAGACACACCAAGGTTAAACCTGCAAAAATAAAAGTGTCTTTTTCTTTAATCGAATTTAAAAATGATTCCTCGACCGTCCCAAGGACTTTGCCTTTTAATGTTTTTATTTTTATGTTGCTGGAATCAATAATTGTACCTGCATTCATAAGAATATTTCTCTTACTATGTTCATCCTTAATTACAAATTTACCATTTTTTAATTTCTTTAGTTTTTTAATATCTTTACAATTTTGAAGAGCGTAGCCACCATGATGAATAAATGACAAAATTTCATGAAAATTCTTTTTAGATAAATTTCTATAGGGAAATGCACTCTTAACTATTTCAAAAACTTTATCTTCTGAAAAACTTGAATGACAAGATATTAGGAGAAGGTGTTGACATAGAACATCCTTTGCTCCGTTTTTCTCTAAGATACGGTCATATTTCTTGGAAAAAATTAATTGTTTTAGTGCCACACACTCTAAATATTCAAATTTGTTAGTTGGAATTAACAATGACTCAGAAATTGAGTTATATTGGTGATTCGATCTCCCTGTCCTTTGTATTATTTTATTAACGCTTTTTGGTGCACCGATATTTATTATTTTATCTATATTTTTCCAATCTATACCCATTTCTAATGATGAAGTACTAACAACACAGTTAATATCACTAACTTTAAATTTTTTTTCGGTTTCCATTCTTATATTTTTAGAAAGTGAACCATGATAAATTCCAATTTTTAAATCTGGATAAGCTAAGAAAAGATTTTTATAAAGTATTTCGCATTGAGCTCTTGTATTTACGAAAATTATTGTTTTTTTATTTTTTATAATATCGTAAATTTCACTTAAGGCATGATCCACAGAATGTCCATAGTCTGGCATATTCTTTAAAACAAGGATATCTACTTTTATTTTCTTTAAGAGTTTATTGGTAATAATCTTTGTTTTTTTTTTAAACGAAACCCAATTCGATAGGTATTTAAAATTTTGAATATTTGTTGAGGACGCAAAAATTCTGATTTTTTTATTGACATTGGTTATTTGAGAAATAGCTAAAGAAAGTTGATCTCCACGCTTAGTATTTATTATTTCGTTTAATTCGTCTATGGCAAGGTATGTCGTATTTTGAAAAATTTGATCAACTTCTTTTCTTGTAATCATTAATGCAAGTGATTCAGGTGTTGTAAGAAGAATTTCCTCAGGTTTTTCCATTTGTTTTTTTTTGTAAATATAAGAATCATCCCCAGTTCGTTTGCCAACTCTTATTTTAATCTTTAAATCTGAGACTATTTTGTTTAAATTTTCAAACAAATCTGAAATTATTGACTTAAGTGGAGAAATATAAATTATTCTAGATTTTTTTTTTTCGAGTTGATCAATTAGTAAAGGAAGAAATAATGTAATTGTTTTTCCGGTCCCTGTGTCAGAAGATATAAGATATCTTTTAAAAACATTATTTTGAACTTCTTCTATAAAATCTTTTTGGTAATTAAATAAAGTCCAGCCTCTTTTTTTTAAAAAGAAATTAAACTTATCTGGTAAATTAATTTTATTCATCTAAAAAAGTAATAACTATAATATGGTATGAGAAAAACAAATATTAATTGGTTAAAAAAAAAAAGAGAAGGCCTTTTTTGTGTTCCGGGAAATTTTTTCATTGATCCTGTTTTTCCTGTTGAGAAAGCATTAATTACTCATGCTCATACAGACCACGCAAGACCAAATAATAAATCCATTTTTTCCTCAAAGGAGACTATAGAATTAATGCATTTAAGGTACGGAGAAAGTTATTGCTCAGACTTTCAAATTGCACGTTTTGATGAGAAAATTAAAATTAACGATGTAACCGTTCAAATTCATCCAGCGGGTCATATTCTTGGTAGTGTTCAGTTTTTAATAAATTATAAAGGTTATAGACTTTTGATTAGTGGAGATTATAAAAGAACAAAAGATAAAACTTGTTTAAGCTATGAACCTGTAAAATGTGATACATTTATTACTGAAGCGACTTTTGGACTTCCAATTTTTAATCATCCAAATGATCAAAATGAGGTTAAAAAATTAATTAAATCAATTAAAGCGAACGTAAATAAAACTCATCTAATCGGAGTATATGCTTTAGGTAAATGCCAAAGACTAATAACTTTATTAAGGAATCTTGGTTATGATGAGACAATCTATTTACATGGTGCATTAACAAAAATATCAAACTTTTATTCAAAGAATAATATTATATTAGGGAACATTTCTAATATTTCTGAATGTTCAAAATCTGAATACGCCAATAAGTTAGTTCTTTGTCCTCCTTCTTCATTAAACGATAAATGGTCGCAAAAATTTAAAAATGTTGTAAAAGGCTATGCTTCCGGATGGATGAGAATAAGACAAAGAGTTAAGCAAAAAAATATAGAACTTCCATTAATATTATCTGATCATGCTGATTGGGATGAAATCTTAAAAACAGTAAACGACGTTAATCCAAATGAAGTATTGGTGACACATGGAAGAGAAGAAGCTTTAGTTCATTATTTAACAAAGAAAAATTTTAAAAGTAGTGCATTAAATTTAATTGGATTCGAAGACGAGAATGAATGACTTTGCAGAATTATTGAATGACTTAATCTTGAGTCCATCTAGAAATAAAAAAATAGACTTGTTAAAAAATTTTTTTTGCAAGTCAAATCTTAAAGACAAAGGTTGGGCTTTTTGCATTTTAACAAATCGAATGGACAGAAAATTTGTAAGTGTTAAAGAATTAAAAGAATTGATCATTGAAAATTCTGATGAAGATTTATTTAGATTTTCCTATGACTATGTAGGTGATCTTGCTGAAACGATCTCTTTGCTGTGGCAAAGTAACAATGAAAAGAATACAAACATAAATCTTCATGAATTCATGGAAATTTTTTCAAATTTTGATCACAAAAATAAGCTTAAGACTAAACTTAAATATTTTCTAGATCGGTCATCTGAAAATCAAAGATTTACCATTATTAAAATTTTAACCGGAGGTTTAAGAGTGGGTGTTTCAAATGGATTGATTAAAGAAGCGTTAAAATTGTCCGGTGTTAGAGAGAAATCTGAAATAGAAGAGTTCTGGCACGGTTTTAAATTACCATGTACTGACTTATTTGAATGGTTGGACGGAAAAAAACTTCCAAAATACATCAATAGAAAAAAATTATTTAATTCTTTTATGTTAGCAAATAATTACAATTCTAATGAATTTAAAAGTTTTAAAACAGATGACTATATTGCAGAATTTAAATGGGACGGTATTCGAGCCCAAATAATATTTTCAGAAGATGGGAAAATTTTCTCAAGGAATGGAGAAGACATTACTAATTCATTCTGTGATATCAACACATTTATTAAAGGTTATTTTGTTGTTGATGGAGAAATAGTTGTGAAAAAAAATAACAAAGTTTTATCTTTCAATCATCTTCAAAAAAGAATTGGTAGGAAAAATCCCTCTAAAAAACTTATTGAAGATTATCCAATTCATTTTATTGCATATGATATACTTTTTTATACTAGTGTTGATTGTAGAGCGTTATCTTTAATTGAAAGAAAAAAATATCTCAATAGATTTATTAATATTTGTAAATTTAGCAATATTTCGACATCATCCTTAATTAAATTTTCAAGTTGGGATCAATTACAAAATATCAAAGAAACTTCCCTTAATAACCATATTGAAGGTGTGATAATTAAAAAAAAGACTAGCCTATATAAAAAAGGTAGAGTTGTTGACGGTTGGTATAAATGGAAAAGAAATCCTTTTTCTGTTGATTTTATTATTATGTATGCACAGCGTGGTCACGGTAAAAGATCTTCATTTTACTCAGACTTTACTTTTGGTTGCTGGGTTGACGAACAATTTACCAAACTTGTTCCAGTTGGAAAAGCATATTCAGGGTATACAAATGATGAGCTCAAAAGTTTAGATCGTTGGGTTAGAAACAACACAGTTGAAAGATTTGGTCCTGTTAGGTCTTTAAAGCCTGGATTAGTCGTTGAAATATCCTTTGATAATATTAATTATTCCTCAAGACACAAATCAGGGGTAGCTCTTAGGTTTCCTAGATTTACAAGAATTCGTTGGGATAAACCAATATCTCAGGTTTGTTCATTAAAATACATAAAAGACTTAATTAATTAACTTGAAAGTTCTACTTTTGTTCTTATAATGAAATATGAGGAACAATTTAGTGAAAAACAAAGTAAAATTGATTAGTGCGTCAGCAGGTTTTCCTTCGCCCGCAGAAAATTATGTTGAGGAAAAATTAAATTTAAATAGTTATTTAATTAAAAACAAAGAATCTTCTTTCTTTGTAAGAGTATCTGGTGACTCTATGATTAATGTAGGTATCTTTGATAATGACATATTGATTGTAGATAGATCACTAGACCCCAAAAGACAATCAATAGTTATAGTGTCGATAGATGGAGAGTTAGTAATAAAAAAGCTGATGAAAGATCAATCAAAAAACTATTACTTAAAATCTGAAAATAGTAATTATCCAAATATAAAGTTAAATTCAAACAGAGATACTATTATATGGGGCGTTGTTACTTATGTGATACACAGTTTAAGTTAAAATTATGATAGCTTTATTAGATTGCAATAATTTCTATGTGTCTTGTGAAAGACTATTTAATCCAAGACTAATTGGAAAACCTGTTGTAGTTCTTTCAAATAATGATGGTTGTATTATTTCTCGCTCTGATGAAGCTAAAGAAATTGGAATAAAAATGGGAGAACCATTTTTTAAAATTAGAAGTACCTTATTAAATAATAAAGTAATAGTACGATCTTCCAATTATTCGTTCTATGGAGATATTTCAAATAGAATTATGAATATTTTAAAAGAAGATCTCTCAGAGGTTGAAGTTTATTCAATAGACGAGGCATTCTTTAATTTGAGAAAAATCCAAAATAGAGAATATAAGTGTATTGATCTTGCTAATAAAATATTAAAATGGACTGGAATTCCAGTTAGTATAGGAATAGCTAAAACAAAAACACTAGCAAAAATAACTAATAGAGTAATTAAAAAAAAGAATCGATATAAGAACATAAGTTTTAATTATAGTAATGTCTTAGAGGTAAATAAAAGTGATGATTTATTGTATATATTAAAAAATACAGAAGTTGAGGATATCTGGGGAGTTGGTAAAAAATTATCAATATTTTTAAAGAAAAATAATATTAATAATGCCCATGACTTAAAAGAGTGTGATGAGAATTTTATTAGAAAAGAGAAAGGTGTTGTACTACAAAGAACTGTTCTCGAGCTGAGAGGTACAAAATGTAATTATATTCAGATCACTGTACCTATTAAAAAATCGATTTGTGTTTCGAGGTCATTCGGCAATAAATTGATTAGTTACGACTCAATAAGAAGTGCATTGATCGTTTATACACAAAAAGCCGCCTCTAAAGTAAGAATAAATAATTTATTTTGTAGAGTTATAACTGTATTCTTAAAAACCTCTAGGTATGAAAAAAATTTTTATGCAAATAGCAAAACATACACTTTGATTGAACCGACAATTGATTTAAGAGTTATTTGGAAAACTGCGGAAAAGTTATTAAAAAGCATATACAAAAACCATCATTTATATAGCAAGGTTGGAATTATACTATCCGAATTTCATGATGCAAAATTTATACAACAATCGTTGATAAAAAGTAAATGTAATCTGGAAGTGAAGAACAATGAAACAATACTAATGAAATTAATTGACGATATTAATGGTAGATTTGGATATGGTAAACTAAGACTATCATCAGATTGTGATAAAAATTTTTTTTCCAAAGAAAACAAAAAAAAAGATCAAAATTCAGCTTGGCAGATGAAATCGAATTATCGTTCACCTTGCTATACTACAAGTTGGTGTGATATACCAATAGTTAAGGTTTAAAAATGGATCAAAAAGACCAAAAAAAACTTGCTTCAGCAATCGTATTGAAAGCAAGAGAAGAATGTAGAGTAAAGAGAATAGACCCTTATATTGCAGTAGGTGCCTTTATCGACGAAACAATAAGAGAGCTATCAAAAGTAAACTCAGATGAAAAAGTTTCTGAATTTCTAATTAGTATAGCTGAGAAAGTTAAATTAGGTATGTACAGGAAAAAAAAATCAATTTGATTTAATTTTTTCAATTAGTCTATCGATTTCTTGATATCTAGGACTGTCATTCTTAATTTGTTTTAAAAGTTCTTTTGCATTTTTAGATAATTTATTTCCAACATCAAACTCATTAGATTGACAAAGCACTCCTTTTTTATTTTTTTTATAATGATCAGATAATTTATAAAAAGTTTTCATTGAGCGTTGAGAAACATTTTTTAAAACATTCATTTTAAGATTTTTTGGATAGGCAGTGTCTAAACTATTTGGTTGCGACAAACCATTTACAACGTATTTTTTTAGCAAATTATATGCTTCAAATGATATAATTCGTTTTTCACTAAAATATGTTTTGTTAATATGATTTTTTGCTTTATTATAAATATTAAAGATACCCATTATTACAATATAATGTATAATTGAAACGAAGTAAACACTATATATTGATTATTTATGGATAATATAATAAATACACTGAATCTAGAAAAATTTAATAATTTTATTCCATATATTGGTGATACCAAATATTTGATAATTATTTTTGGCTCGATTTTTCTTACTATTTTTATATTAATCACAATTCTTACAAAGAAAAATGCAATTAAGAAAAACAATGATGTCACAAGAAAACAACCAAATTTAGATGACATTATTGATAAAAGAGATATTAAAGTAAGTGATGATAACGAATTTGTAGACGTTCTTGTCGCTATAGAGGAAGAAATGACGGCTATCAGAGAGTTGTATGTCGGTGGATATATTAGTAAAGGAGTTTATATTTCAGAAACGGATAGACTATATGAAAAGGCAAAAATATTTGGTGTATAATGGAAATTTAAGTATACCTGTTTAAAGTATTGTAAAAATAATTAAGTTGCAAATAATGACTAAATTTACAGATCATATTCATAGTGAGATTCTTAACATTGCTGAAAAAAATCTGAATTCAGATCAGGATGTCTCTCACGATAATTTTGATAATATTTTGACAGATATCTCGGTTTGTATGGAAAAGTTAGGAATAAAAGAAAATATCATTGATGAAGTTACATCATCCTTATCAACAAAATTTAATACACTTATCCAAAGCGGTTTGACTCCAGAAAATTCTATTAAAGAAACATTTGAATCTTTATCTGAAATTATTAATTCAAACATATTAACTGATGCTTCAGTTGAAAAATTAAGTACTGAAAACAGTGGTTACGATTTAAGCTTTGCAAGCTCGATGTCTAATGAAATGTCGATTCTCATTGACGAAGCAATATCTAAGGGCATGTCAACTGAGGAGGCTATTAAATTTGCAAATAATAAAATAAATCAACCTACAGATGAACTTTACGGACCACCCAATGTTGCAGATTATAAAAACGTTGATAACGTAAACGATATTATTATTTCTGAAGATGAAAAAAACTTAGACAAAATGGAAGCTGATATGGAAGATCAATCTAATAAAATAGATAGAAATCCCTTGAACGAAAATACTTCTTTAAATAATACAATCATTGATAATAATAATATTTCTGACCCAGATGAGGTTAGTTGAACATAATTTTATTATCTTTTTCGACAAGTTACGCTAACTTGTTATATTGTTTTAATTACATACATTCGTTTTCTTTAAGTTAAAAATGAAAGAAATTACCAAATTTTATAAACGATTTGTTTTTAATTTTAAAAATAAGATAAATTTGGATATTGAGAATATAAATAATAAATCATTAAACGAACTATTCAATCACTTTGGAACCGACAAAGGAACAGAAGTTCTTAATCCTTATTCAAAAGAGTCTAATGAAATGCATGGTCATGGTTTTGCAAAATTTTATGAAAAAGAATTTAAACATTATAAAAATAAAAAATTGAATATTTTAGAAATCGGAACATGGGAGGGGGCTTCTTCTGCAGCATTTTTAAATTATTTTCCAAATGCAACTATTTATTGTATCGACAAAAACTTTCGTTTTAAATTTAAATCTAAAAGAATTACCTTTTTCAATTGTGATATCAACAATAAAAAAGACATGAACAGATTTTCTTCGAAATTTAATAATATCAATTTTAAGATTATAATTGATGACGCTTCTCATATATTGAGTGACATGATAAAAAGCTTAAAATTTTTCTTTCAGCAATTAGATTCTAACGGCATTTTTGTAATAGAAGATTTTAACGCACCAGTCTATTTTGAAGCATTAAACGATACTAAAGGTAAAGAATTGTTAATGAATAATTTACTTAAAAATATAATGAAAAAGAAAAAGTTTAAATCCAATATTTTATCAAATAGTGATCAAGACTATTTATTTAAAAATATTAAAGATATTAAAATTTTTAAAGGAAAAACAAAGATATCAGATATAGCTTTTATAACAAAAAAATGATTTTATTTTTTATTTAGTTTTTAGCAAAACAAAGAAAAAATCGAAAATTTATTAATATTAAATTCAGCTTAATTTTATAGTATAAATTTGTTGAAATTTTTATTTTTTTTAACATATAAAGTTTGTGGAGAATAGAGACGGTACAATCTTAGTTGCACCTTTCCACCTAATTTAATTTTTTGAAAGGAATTTCGTTATGGATGATGCAAGTAAATGCCCTGTTATGCATGGCTCAGCAACTAATAATAAGGGGTTAAGCACTTCAAACAAGGATTGGTGGCCTAATCAACTAAACGTTAATATTCTTCATCAACATGACAAAAGATCCAATCCAATGAGTCCGAACTTTAATTACAGAAGTGAGTTTAAAAAATTAGATTTTAAAGCACTTAAAAAGGATTTAAATGACTTAATGACTGACTCAAAAGACTGGTGGCCAGCAGATTACGGACATTATGGGCCTTTTTTTATAAGATTGACCTGGCATGCAGCTGGTACATACAGAACATGGGATGGCCGCGGTGGAGGAGGTACTGGCGATCAAAGATTTGCGCCCCTCAATAGTTGGCCAGACAATGGTAACCTTGATAAAGCAAGAAGACTTCTTTGGCCCATTAAACAAAAGTACGGAAGTAAAATAAGTTGGGCTGATTTATTTATTTTAGTTGGTAATGTAGCAATAGAATCAATGGGCGGTAAAACATTCGGTTACAGTGGTGGTAGACCTGATATTTGGACTCCTCCAGAAGATATTTACTGGGGAAAAGAAAATGAGTGGTTGAAGAACGAAAGATACACTGGTGAAAGAATATTAGAGACACCTCTTGGAGCCGTTCAAATGGGGTTAATTTATGTTAATCCACAAGGTCCAGACGGAAAACCCGACCCATTAGCAAGTGCTCATGATATCAGAGAAACATTCGCGCGCATGGCCATGAATGACGAAGAAACTGTAGCACTTACAGCAGGTGGTCATACCTTTGGTAAAGCTCACGGAGCAGCCTCAGAAGATAATGTTGGTCCTGAACCAGAAGGAGCACCAATTGAACAAATGGGCTTTGGTTGGAAAAACGTTCATGGAGTAGGTAAAGGTGGAGATGCTATCACCAGCGGAATTGAGGGTCCATGGACAGCCAACCCCACAAAGTGGGATAATGGATATTTTAAATTACTTTTCAAATATGATTGGGAACTAGTCAAAAGTCCAGCTGGTGCATTTCAATGGCATCCAATTAATCCTGACAAAGAAGATCTAGCTCCAGACTCAGCAGATCCTTCTAAACTAGTCACTACTATTATGACAACTGCTGATATGGCAATGAAAGAAGATCCAGCTTACAACAAAGTATCTAGAAACTTTTTGGAAAACCCTGATCATTTTGCAGACACCTTTGCTAGAGCATGGTTCAAGCTATTACACAGAGACATGGGCCCAAAAACCAGATATTTGGGACCTGAGATTCCAAAAGAAGATTTAATTTGGCAAGATCCTGTTCCCAAAGGTAATGCTGATTTCAATTTAGATGTAGCTAAAAAAGAACTCTCTGAATGTGGATTATCTATACAAGAAATGATTGAAACAGCATGGGCAAGCGCATCGACATATCGTCACACCGATATGAGAGGAGGAGCTAATGGTTCAAGAATACGTCTTTCTCCTCAAAAAGATTGGGAAGTTAATAAACCTGCTCAATTATCAAAAGTATTAAATGTATACAACCAACTTGCAGACAAAGTAAACGCATCAATAGCAGATATAATTGTTCTCGGTGGAAACGTTGCTATAGAAAAGGCGTGTGGAGTTGAGGTTCCATTTACTCCTGGTAGAGGTGATGCAACTCAGGAAATGACGGATGTAGACTCATTTGCCGTCTTAGAACCCTTGAGCGACGGTTTTAGAAATTATGAAAAACAAGATTTTAAAGTAAGTCCAGAAGAAATGCTTCTCGATAAATCTCAATTGTTGGGCCTTACAGCTCCAGAAATGACAGTTTTACTCGGAGGTTTTAGATCTCTGGGAATAACCACAGAAACAAATGGAATTTTTACAAATGATATCAATAACCTATCCAATGATTTCTTCGTTAATCTATTAGATATGTCAACTGAATGGAAACCAAATAAAAACAATAAATCCTTTAGTGGTTATGATCGTAAAACAGGGGAAAATAGTAAATATGCAACACGTGTAGATTTAATCTTTGGATCAAACTCTCAATTAAGGGCAATTTCAGAAGTCTATGCATGCGATGATTCAAAGGAATTATTCATTAATGACTTTATTCTAGCTTGGAATAAGGTAATGAATGCAGACAGATTCGATCTTGAAAAATAATTTGTAATACATGAGTGTTTGCAATTGCAAACACTCTTTACAAAACTACGTTAAACCCTTCAAACTCAGGGTGCCCAATATATATTTCTTTACTTTGTCCGGCGTTTTTGTGGGCCTCTCGAAATGATTCTGATTTAGTCCAATTGATAAAGTCTATTTCAGATGACCATGTACTGTGTGAAGCGTAAATTGTGAATTCATCGTTTTCTTTTCCTTTTATTAAATTAAAATTTATGAATCCTTTGACTTCACTTAGTTTTGAATCTCTTTCTTTCCAGATTTTTTCAAAGATGTCCTCTTTGCCTCTGACGATTTTAAATCTATTCATTGCAATGTAAGTTGTAGTTTCCATAAAGTTAAATTTATTATTTTAAATACATTATTCAATTCTTTTATATAAAACCTAAATACTGATATTATTTGTATGAATAAAGTCTGTTTTTAAAATAAATTTTACAAATACATAATAATAACTTTTAATAGGCTAAAACATAAGGAGAATTATGAAAAAAACTTTGATAACCATTTTAACCACCAGCTTTATATCGTCCCAACTAGCGTCAAATGAAATTAATAAAACTGATAATGAATCTGTTTATTTAAATTTATTATCTAGATTTGAATGCGTGAGAGGTCCTAACATAAACAAACCCAGTTGGGTATGTAATGAAAAAGCTCCAAGAGGATGGGGTACATTTTATGGTGAGAAATTAAAGAAACAAAAAAACAAACGTAAGAGATTTGCAAAGAATTAATTTATAATGTGAGATTTTAAAAATAAATTTTTTATATTTTTATTACTTCAACTAGATTATCTGAGAAAGTTGGAGCGTTTCCCATATCTGCTAAATTAGCTGAGCTTATACTGTTAACTGTTCCATCGTTGAGTTGTCTCCAATATCCGAGCGTTGAAACGACAATACCTGACGAAACATCAGATGTTATTTTAGCAACACCTTTATAGGAACCTCTGTCATTAAATACTTTGACATTATCACCATCTTTAATATTTCTTTGTTTTGAATCAATTTCGCTTATTAGAACAAATTGGTCTCCCTGAACCCTCTGTTTGTCCGTCATGTTTGCATAACACGAATTTAAAAATGCATGACTTTTTGGAGTTATTACGTTTAAAGGATATTTTTTGGCAAGTTGCGGGTTAGTTTGTTTTGACTCAAGTTGAGGAACATAATCCGGAAGAGGAGGGAGGTCTTGACCTGGTTGATAATCCTCGTACATTTGTCTGAATGGACCGGCAACAAAATTTTTCACATCTTTGAGAATAAACTCACATTTACCTGATTCTGTAGGGAACTTACCGTCTTTGTGGGGTGCTCGTGTATCTTTGCAACCAACATTTAATCTTGCAAACCCTTTTTCCTTCAATTTTTCAAGAGTAATTCCCTCACAGGCAGGTGCTGACCAATCCACATAGTTTTCTAAACATTTTTCATCACTCCAACTGAATTGATCTTGCTTTAAATCCATCTTTTTTGCTAACCTCCTGAATATTTCGTAGTTTGGTAAAGCTTCTCCAGGAGCATCAACACATTTCTCATTGTATGTTAGGTATAAGTGACCCCAAGATAATATCATATCTTCATGTTCTGCACCCATTGTGGCGGGTAGAAGAATGTCTGCGTAAGATGCTGTGTCAGAAATAAAATGTTCAGCAGAAACTAAGAATAAATCTTCTCTCTTTAAACCTTTAATTATTTTCTCCGTTTCGGCTGCTTGAGTCACAGGGTTAGCGTTCCAGCACATCATGGACATAATTGGTTTGTCCTTTTCTATATTTTCCCCTAGTAAGGCTCTTCCAATCTGAAGAGCGTTAACAACTCTCGTACCTTTAGGGATCAAATCTGGTCTGCATATAACATCAAATTTGTACGGATGTTCCCACACTGGAAATTGAGTGATTCCTCCACCAACATGTTTCCATGCACCAGTTAATGCTGGTATACAGGTAACAGCTCTAATTGTCTGCCCACCTCCATAATGTCTCTCAAGTGCAACTCCAATTCTTATTCCAACTGGTTGAACTGTAGCAATTTCTTGAGCCAATTTTTTAATATCTTCTTCACTAATTCCAGTTATTTTAGACGCCCATTTAGGATCTTTATCTTTAACATGTTCTTTTAACTCTTCAAATCCATTTGTGTGATTATTTATATAATCCATGTCTGTTAGATCGTTATAAATAATATGATTTATCATGGCAACTGCCAAGGCTCCGTCTGAACCAGGGATAGGTTCGATATGCCAATCAGCTTGTTTAGCAGTTCTAGATTTATATGAATCAATTACTACAACTTTGGCTCCTCTTTTTTTAGCTTCTTGAATGATTGTCCAATGATGAAGATTGGTACTTACACTGTTACAAGCCCAAATAACAATGTATTTACTGTGGATGTAACTTTCCGGATCTAAGCCAGCTGTTGGACCTATCGTGGTTAACCAAGCTGTACATGAACCTTCCCCGCAAAAAGTTCTTTCACAAACAGTCGCGCCAAGTGCATTAAAGAAAGAATCACCTCCATTTAAACCATGAACTAAACCTTGATTTCCCAAATAACTATACGGGATGATTGATTCAGGCCCATATTCATTAATTAGAGACTTCCATTTTAAGGTTATTGTTTCTAGTGCTTCATCCCAAGAAATTCTTTCAAATTCTTTCTTTCCCTTTTTTCCAACACGTTTATGAGGATATAATAAACGATCTGGATGGTAGTGTCTTTTTTCGTAGTCTTTGAGCTTGACACAAAGTACACCGTCAGTCATAGGGTGATCAGGGTTTCCTCTAACACTAAGAAGTTTATTGTCTGCAACTTCATAAATCATTGCACACGTATCGGGGCAGTCATGAGGGCAACCACCAAAATGTTTTTTTATGGAATAATCATCCATACAAATCTCCACATAGTTTTAGCTTACACTAATTTATTAGAAAACAAAATTATTTTTCAATTTCTTAAATTACAATGGAGAATTTTCGTTATTTTTTTTCTTTTAAGTACCTGTCTATGATGTGTTTTTCGAAGTATTTTAAATTAAGTTTTTCACCTGTAACATTAAATAAAAGTTCGTCAATTTTATAATAATTACCGTGGTTATGAATATTTTTTTTCAACCAATTGATTATTGGTAAAAAATTTCCTTTTTTTAAATTGTTTTCTAATTTAGGATTCTGTTTTTTTATACAATCAAAAATCTGAGCTGCAATGAATGCCCCAATACTATAAGTAGGAAAATAACCAAAATCTCCACCAAACCAATGAATATCTTGCAAACAACCGTTTTGGTCACTATCAACTTTTATATTGAATATATTGTAAAATTCCTGATTCCACAGCTCCGGAAGAAACATGACATCGAAGTCCTCTTCAATAATTTTTTTTTCAATTTTGAATCTATGCATTATATGAAGAGGATAATGAACTTCGTCAGCATCTACTCTTATATAGTTCTTTTTTACCTGCTTTCTGTTTCTGTAAATATTTTCTTGATTCCAAGTAGGATTTTTCTTCCCAAAATTATTCTTGATTATTTTTTCGATTAAATGACTAACCTGAAGTGATTTAATAATTTGCATTTCAATAAAAAGTGATTGGCTTTCATGAAGTGACATTCCTCCAGATGAACCTAATGGCTGATGCAACCATTTTTTAGGTAGTCCTTGTTCATAAATAGCATGACCTGTCTCGTGCATAAGAGCATCAAAGCAAGAAAATGAGTCTGCATCATTATATCTTGTAGTAATTCTAATATCTTCAGAACTCCCACCGCAAAAAGGATGTGAACTTTTATCAATTCTTCCGCGAGAAAAATCAAAGCCAAGTTTTTTCATAAAATCTTTTGATAGTTTAAATTGTTCTGATTCTGAAAGATTTTCGGTAAAAGAAATTGAATTATAGCTTCTTTGTTTTTCTAAAATTGATGGGATATTCTTTTTTAAAAATGATTCTATTCTAGAAAATATTTTTGTAATACGTGAAGAATTCAGTGATCTATCGTATTTAGATAATAAACAATCGTATTTTGTTTTATCCTTTTTTTGAGATAGTATTTCAGACTCAATCTTTATTACATCAACAAGCTTTTTAAATGATTTTTTAACTAAATTAAAATTTGATTTTAGTTTAGCTTTTCTCCATTCACCCTCACACAAAATTGCAAGTGAGGTTTTTTTTTTAATATATTCATATGGAACGATATCAAAGTATTCAAACTTATCTTTCATTAAATTAAGGTTTAATTTATCTTCCGGACTCAGGCCTGAATCATTAATCTTTTTAAATAATTCTTTTTTTTTAATTTGATCAAAAATACTTTTTTTGTAATCAAGAATTTTTTGTATTTGTCTAACACGCTGATTTCTTGATTTTTGAGGCATATATGTAGCCATATCCCAATTTAAGATACCATTTATATCATTTAGTAAACTTTGTTCTTCAAAAAGATTTTTAAGTTTTACATAGGTCATTGTCTTATTTACATATCAATATTTAAGAGTTTTTATTTTTTAATTATTTAGTAATTATTGGTAATAAATAAAGAATTTATTATTTCTATTATCATATTGTATTTTAAAATTGTTTATAAAAGTAATATTATTAAGTAACATTTTTCATAAAATAAATTTTAAAAAATATTGACGAAATGAAAGAGATTTTTTTCCCCATTTTAGCTTTTTCTCCAATCTTTTTGGCTGGAATCCTTTTGATTGTTTTTAGAATTGCAGCTAAAATTGCAATGCCTCTAGTTTTTATATTTACAAGCATTATTTCTTATTTTATTTGGGGAATGAGTGAAGCCAGAATTTTAGCCTCAACTCTTCAGGGTCTAATTATTAGTATAAGTATTTTATGGATTATTTTCGGTGCTATTTTGTTATTAAACACACTAAAATATTCAGGTGCAATAAACACTATAAGATCTGGATTTTCTGACATAAGTAAAGATAGAAGAGTTCAAGTTATTATAATCGCGTGGTTGTTTGGGTGTTTTATTGAAGGAGCTTCAGGTTTTGGAACTCCTGCCGCAGTAGCTGCACCATTGATGGTTGCTGTTGGTTTTCCTCCAATTGCTGCAGTAGTTTTTGGTATGATGATACAATCCACACCTGTTTCTTTTGGTGCAGTAGGAACGCCTTTATTGGTTGGTGTTCAGGGTGGACTAGACAAAATAAGCATTTCTAATAAGTTATTGGAAAATGGATTGCAATGGAATTCATTCTTTGACTCAATAGTCATTAAAGTCGCAATAATTCACTCAATTTGTGGACTACTTATGCCAATTTTATTAGTAGTCATAATGACGAGATTTTTTGGTAAAAAAAAATCTTGGTTTGAAGGTTTATCAATATTTCCTTTTGCAATCTTTGCATCATTGAGCTTCACAATACCATATTTATTAACAGGTATCTTTCTTGGCCCAGAATTTCCATCTATAATAGGAGGATTAACTGGATTATTTATAGTTACAATTGCTACAAAAAGAAAATTTCTTATTCCAAAAGATGAATGGGACTTTCAACCTTCAAAAAATTGGCCATTAAACTGGATTTGTAACCCTCAAAATAAAGAAGTTATAGAAAATAAAAGAAATATAGGAAGTTTTATGGCCTGGCTTCCTTATTTATTACTCGCTTTACTACTTGTATTTTCAAGAACTTTTGAACCGTTAAAAAAATTTCTACAATCTGCAAATATTAAGTTTGAAAATATTTTTAAAGAAGAAAATATAAGTGCAAGCTTTCAATTATTATATCTTCCTGGAGGAATTTTAATTTTTATTTGTTTTATCACTTTTTTTCTACATAGAATGACTTCTAAGGAAATTAGTTCGTCAATAATCGATTCATCAAAGACTATTTTAAGTGCAGGCTTTGTTTTGATATTTACAGTTCCGCTGGTAAGAATAATGATTAACTCTGGTGTTAATTATAATGATATTGCTAGTATGCCAATTTCTATGGCTCAAGGTGTATCGAATCTGATGGGACAAATATATCCTATATTTGCACCAACCGTTGGTGCCATTGGAGCATTTCTAGCTGGCTCTAATACTGTTAGTAACCTGATGCTTAGTCAATTTCAATATGAAACTGCAAATCTTTTAAATATATCAGGGGTATTGATGGTTGCTGCACAAAGTGTTGGAGCAGCAGCAGGAAATATGATAGCTATACATAATGTTGTAGCAGCTTCAGCTACAGTCGGTTTATTTGGAAGAGAGGGTAATGTTTTAAGGATTACTTTAATTCCAACTATTTACTATCTTACCTTATCAGGAATTATCACTTATTGTTTTCTTCACTTTAAAACAGATGATTCAAGTAAAATGAAAATAACAGATGTAAAAACATTTTCGGGTCCAATGGGCATGGGGTTGATAAAATCATATAAATCTGGAAATAAGACATACTGCATTTACAATACAATAGAGGGTCAACAAAAAATAATACTAGAGAGCCAAATATTAGAATGCGCAGCTAGCAAATCAGAGTAAAAATTTATGGATCCATGTACTCAAGGTTTGATTGGAGCAACTTTTTCTTCACTTTTTTCTAATAAAAAAGATATTCGAAAAGCCTCTTTGTGTGGTGCAATTGGGGGATTAGCGCCAGATTTAGATATTTTTATAAGATCCGAAAATGACCAACTTCTTTTTATTGAATACCATAGACATTTTACACATTCTTTATTTTTTGCGCCAATTGGAAGTATATTTGTTTGTTTGATAATTTTTACTTGTTTCTACAAGTTAAGAATGTCATTACGATTTATATACTTATTTACTTTGATTGGATTTTTGAGTCATGGTTTACTTGATTCACTTACAAGTTACGGAACAACTCTTTTTTGGCCCCTTAGTCAATTTAGAGTTTCTTTGAATCTAATATCGATTGTAGATCCTATATTTACTTTTACTTTAGTTTTTTTGTTAATTTTTTCCTTGCTTAAAAAATCAACATCTTTAATAAGATCAAGCATTTTGTTTAGTTTTTTTTATATTTTCCTTTGTTATCAAAAACATCTACAAGTAAAAGATTTTATTTTTGAAATATCTGAGAGAAGAGGGCACAACATAGAAAGGTTAATTATTAAACCAACAATTGGAAATATAATTCTTTGGAGAAGTGTTTATAGAACAAACAACAAATATTATGTTGATGCTGTATATGCACCTTTTTTTGATGAACCAAAATTTAAATCGGGAGCTATTTTAAATGCTATTGATAAAGAATCAGTTTTCCCAGAGTTAAAGTCAAATTCAATTCAAAGAGAGGATATTCGGAGATTCTCTTTTTTTTCAGATGATTTTATATACATTCATCCATTCAATAAATTTTTAATTGGTGATCTTAGATATGGATTTTTGCCTTATGATGATAAATCTTTATGGGGAATTGAAATAAATACGAATACACCTGAAATTCATGTTGATTTTAAAAATTTAAGAGATTTTAATGAAAAATTTTATAAAGAATATTGGAACATGTTATCTGGGAACTATGAATATCAAATCTTAGAAAATTACAAATATGAACATCGTTGATCAATTTTAGGGAATTATTTACAAGATATGGCAAATTAATTTCGAATGATTATCTAAATAACATGCACAAAAAAAAATTTATTTTATTAATTTTACCTCTCCTTTTTCTTTCATCAAAGATTTCTGCTCTTCCTGCTTGTGATGGAAACTTTGTAAGACATTGTTATGGAACAATCTTTCACCAAAATGGTGAAAAATATGTCGGAGAAATCAAAGATAACAAGTATAATGGAAAAGGATCATACTTATTTATTAACGGAAATGTATATATTGGGGAGTTTAAAGATGGATTACAAAATGGTCAAGGAACCTTCACATTTGCAAATGGCGATAAATATGAAGGAGGGTTTAAAAATGGTTATTACCATGGAAAAGGTTCTTCAACCTTTTCTGATGGAGAGAATTATACGGGAGATTTTGTAGACGACCTTCCTCACGGTGAAGGAACTCTTACATTTTCCGACGGATCAATTTATGTCGGACAATTTGTAGATGGCATGAGATCCGGAGAGGGGACAATAACTTATTCGAATGGAGATAAATACGTTGGCAGCTTTAAAAAAAACTTATTTGACGGTTATGGAACGTTAACGTTACAAGACGGATCAATAAAAAAAGGAATGTTCAAAGCTAATAAATTTATTGATAGTTCAAAGAAATAGATCCTTAGTTTCAAACATTCGATTTGAAATAATTTAGTCTATTTAATTAGAAAATTTTTAACAAATATTTAGTTTAAAGTGTTAATTTTTTCTATTTGCTCTAAAAAAGTAGAATCATCAAGTCTCATCAAAATTGAAGATCTGTCATTTAATGCTGATTCTGGAGTTCGATGTAAAATTCCATTATTTCCACCGCGAAAGATAGCAACATCCCATCTATTTAAATACTTTATAGCTGATCTGTTTTTAATAATATTTTCATTTGATTTTCCATCCACGAAAGCATTTCTATCTGCAGCTTTGTCAGGTAATAATTCTGTACCTTGTCCGGAATAAGTTACTAAACATCTATAGGGAACCATATCTACATGAAAACGTTTGCATCCTCTTTCAGATCCAAGCCAAAAACTTATTTTATCTTTTTCTTGAAAAGAGCAGAATATCTTGCAGATTTGACTCATGTCATTTAACCATTTATCGTAAAATGAACAAAACTTGATTTTCTGTCGCAACATATTTTTAATTAATTCATGGATATCTTTTTTAGTGTTTCTTTCATTCACAAATCCAGATATCGAAAATGGAATTGAACATAACTTTGAAAAAAATAATTTTGATTCGTTAGGAACAGGCCGAGATAAAATACCTACCTGATATTTTTTATTTTTAAAATCTTTTATTGCTTTCTTATTCTTAAAATAATGAATCATTTTTAAAATAAAAATTCTGATAGAAAAAAAAGGCTATTCACAGCATAAAGAATAGATGAAATTATCAGATTAAATTTAATTTTGTTTTTACT
>CACFLF010000006.1 GCA_902567115.1 uncultured Alphaproteobacteria bacterium | reverse complement strand
AATCAAACTCAACAGTTTTACTAAGAGGTGAGACTGGGTGTGGAAAAGATGTAGTTGCCAGAGCTATTCATGAATCATCAAAAAGAAATGGTGAATTAATTAACGTAAATTGCGCAGCAATTCCGTCCGAGCTTTTAGAATCTGAATTATTTGGTCACGAAAAAGGTGCATTTACTGGTGCAGACTCAAAAAGAGAGGGAAGATTTGAGGCCTCTAACAATGGCACCTTATTTTTAGATGAAATCGGTGACATGCCTATGACACTTCAGGCTAAATTACTAAGAGCGATTGAAACCAGAAAAATTCAACGTGTTGGAGGGAGACAAGAAATTGATCTTAATTTAAGGTTGATTTGTGCTACACACCAAAACATTGAAAAAAAAATTGATGAGGGTCATTTTAGGGCAGATCTATTTTTTAGGATAAACGTATTTCCAATTGAAATTCCTTCGCTTGCAGAGAGAAAGGATGATATTCCAATTCTTGTAAATCATATTTTAGAGGATTTAAAATACAATGGATCTATTATTCCTCAAATTGATAATTCAGGAATACAAGCACTTCAGGAATATGTATGGCCAGGTAATGTAAGAGAGTTAAAAAATGTTATTGAGAGAGCAGTAATAATTTTTCCAGATAAAAAAATTAATGGAAAAAATATTAAAGAAAATCTGTTAAAAATTAATCTACCTGACATCTCACAGGAGAAAGAGGAGTTATGGTCAATGACCTCTGATCTTTCTCCAATTCAAATTGAAACAAGCTCTCAGTCTGACTCAATGCCACATCCAAATCATTATAAAAAATGGTTTGACTTTTTAGATAAAATAGATCTTCGAAGACACTTAAGCGATGTTGAATTTAATTTAATAGAGGGAGCACTAAAGAAAAGCAGTGGATCTGTTACTGAGGCTTCAAAATGCTTGAAAATAAATAGAACTACTTTAATTGAAAAAATGAAAAAATATTCAATTCCAAAACTCGGAAATGATTAACTACCTATATGTTTTATTCCTTTTTTTTTTGCAATTTGCACTTGTCTTTGTCGTTCCTTATATCTAGCTCTTTGTTTTTTCGATTTTTCTTTAAAACATTTAGGGCATGATACACCCAATTTAAAATTCCTTGATTTAGTGTCAACGAAAGTTATAGCAGATCTACAAGCAAAACATTGTGAATACAATCCTTTTTCAAGTTTCTCATTTATTGAAACTCTTTCATCAAAAACGAAACATTCACCTTCCCACATTTTACTCTTATTTTTAGTTTTATTTAAATATTCAATAATTCCACCATCAAGTTGAAAGATGTTTTTATATCCCTTATTTATTAAGAAATTACTTGCTTTCTCGCATCTGATGCCGCCAGTACAAAACATTCCGATTTTTTTTTCAAAAAGTTTTTTCTTATGTTTTTCAAACCATATTGGAAATTCTCTAAAATTATTAGTTTTAGTTTTTACAGACTTTTTAAAAGAACCTATATCAGATTCATATTCATTTCTTGTATCAATAATTATAGAATCTGGATCAGAAATAAACTTGTCCCACGAGTCAGGGTCAACAAAAAAACCAGTTGTTTCTTTTCGAAAAATGTTTTTTTGTCCAAGAGATATAATTTCTTTTTTTTCTTTGATTTTCAGTCTTAAAAAAGAATGATTATTATTAAATTGATTTTTAAATTTAATTTCTGTTGAAATTAAACTTCTTATTAAATTTTTGACTTTCTGAAATTGTTCTGCTGATATAGAAAATGAAGCATTGACCCCCTCTTTTCCAAGTATGAAGGTTCCTTTGATATTGAATTTTTTTAAGTTAACAAATAGTTTTTTTTTAATAATATCAGGATTTCTTAGATAGACAAACTTATAAAAGCTGGATACTATAAATTTTTTTTTATGCACGATTTGTTTCTCCAAAATTTTTTAAAAGCATTTGTTGCTATTGATCCTATTTCTTTAATCCCTATTTTAACAATAATCACTCAAGGTTTAAATACAAAAAAAACAATTAAACTGTCTGGGTTCGTATTTTTGATTTCATGCACTGTATTAATCTTTTTCTCATTATATGGTAATGCCTTTTTAGTCTTTATGGGTATATCTATATCATCGTTCCAAATTATTGGTGGTTTTTTCCTTTTAATTATTTCTTATGAAATGGTATTTGAAAAAAGGGTTAAAAGAAAGACAACAATTGCTAATGAATTAATTGATGAAAATGAATTGAATAATTTGGCTGTATTTCCTATTTCAATTCCATTAGTTGCTGGGCCCTCAGCTATTACACTATCAGTTTTAATTTCAAAGGATATTAACTTCAATATGGTTAGTTTTTATACCCAAATCTTTCCACTCGTATTGACATTATTTTTGACTTCTATAATTATCATCTTTTCTAATTTTTTTATGAAGCTTTTTAACAAAACTATTATGAATGTCCTACAAAAGTTATTTGGGTTAATTTTAGGTGCTTTAGCAGTTGAATATGTAATAAGAGGATGGAATCTAACAACATGACAGTACAATCGCCATGTATAAACGTATGTAAATTAAATCCAAAAAACAATTTATGTGAGGGTTGCTTTAGGACTTCTAGAGAAATTAGTAATTGGTCCAAATATTCAGAAAATAAGAAAAGAAATATAATCGCTATCTTAAAAAATAGAAAGTTAACAACATTAATAGTTTTTTTTTTAATTTTTTTTAACGAATGCTTTTCAAATGAGTTGTGGGTAGGTAAATGGCAAGCATTGGATAAATGGCAATCAGAGTTCCTGATTGAAATAAATGATGATGGCACAGCTTTAACTAATTATGGAAATGGAGAAAAAGGTAATTGGAAAATTGTTGATGGAAACTTACAAATTATTTGGGAATCTGGAACTAAGGATTATATCTTTAATGGAGTTATGGGTTATCAAAGGCTTTCAAAAAGCAGAAATGATAGTTATACTTCTGGAATGAAAAAATTATTTGACTAACTTTAAATATGGTCTCTTTAAGTAGTTAATTACTTTTCTTAAACTTTTAGAACTTGTTAAAATATTATTTTGAGATGAAAGTGTAAAAAAACTTTCATTTCTGTAATTCTTTTTTATCTCTAAGCTAGGACCGTGCTTAAACGATCTATGGATCGCAAAAACAGCGTAACTTTTTTGAAAAGTTATCGAATAGTCTTTCCATTCGCCTATTGAAATTTTTTTCGAATACAATTCCATTATTTCATGTATTTCTTCTTTTTTAAACCTAGTGATTTTGGATTTTTTTAAATTATTCATAAATATAAAATTGAAATTTTTATTTGATAGAATATAAATACATTACATATATGATATTAAACAAATTAAGAAAATAAATAAAAAAATGAGCGAAGAATTTATTAGAGAAGTTGACGAGGATCTAAAAGAAGAAAAAAGACTAAAACTATGGAAAAGAATCCTGCCATATGTTTTAAGCATCTCCCTAGGTGTAATTTTAAGTACTACTGGATATGTATTTTGGGAAAGTTATACAAATAAAACCAAACAACAACTTGGTGATGATTTCACTGCAGCTGTTGAGCTTTCGAATGAAGAAGATATCGATGCAGCATTGCTTGCATTAGATAGAATAGTAGATAAAGGTTCAGATGGATATGTAACTATGGCAAAAATAAAAAAAGCATCAATACTTATTGCTAAAGGCGATAGGAAGCAAGGACTTGACATTTATTTAGATCTTGAAAAAAATGCAGTTGATCAATCATTCAGAGACATTGCTACAATCCTTTTTGTAATGAATTCTATAGATTTTGAACCGCCAGAGGAACTCCTAGACAAGTTGAGTCCATTGAAAAATAGCTTGATTTGGAAATCATCCGCACTTGAATTGACTGCTTTCATTTATCTAAAAAATGAGAAAAAGAAAGAAGCATTAGAAACATTTGAAGAAATTGCAACGCTTCCAAATAAACCAGCTTCATTAGGTTTAAGAGCCCAAAATATGATTGATTTTTTGAAGAATGAATAAATTGAAAAAAAAATATATAATTATAATCTTTTTTTTTTTTTTTAATTCATGTGCTTACTTTGATGAAGCAGAAGAGATTCTTCCAGGAAAAAGAGAAAATGTTTTTAAGTTTGAAGATGATATAATTCTTAAGTCAAACGAAAGAATCAAAATAGATAAAAGTATTTCCGTTGATTCGTGGTCACAGCAATATCAAAACGAAAGAAATCATTTATTCCATTTCAAAAGTAAATCAAAACTTTCACTAAAGAAAAAAATAAAACTCAATGATATTGCATTCGATAAGATAGATCATGTTACGATCCCAGTTTTTGATTTAAACAACGTATATTATGCAGATAATGATTTTAACGTTTATTCCAAAAATCTAGATAATGGAAAAACTAATTGGATTTTTAGACTAGAAAACGAAAAAAAAGAGAATTTACCTTTTATAGGTGGTTTTTCTCTGTACAAAAAAGAATTATTTATTACTTCCGGTTTGGGAAACATTTATTCTATAAATGCAGAAAATGGAAAAATTTTGTGGAAAAAAAAATTACTAGTTCAATTTTCGAGACCCCCTCTTGTATTTAAAAACAAAATAATTGTTGTATCCGATGACAATCAAACTTTTGCTTTAAATACAAAAGATGGGAATTTACTGTGGTCACATGTTGGAAATCTAGAGGAAGTTTCGATTATTGGGGGGTCAAAACCTGTAGTTACAGAGAATATTGTAATTATTTCTTATTCTTCTGGAGAAATCTATGCACTTGATCATAATGATGGAACTTTAATATGGTTCGATAATGTAACCTCGGGAAACTTTTTTAATAAATCATCTTTAAATGATATTCAATCTCCTATCTCAATTGTAGGGGATAAAGTATTCGTTCCATCATTTTCAGACAAATTTATAGCTTACGAAATTAGGAATGGAAATAAAATATGGAACCTTAAATTATCTTCAGTAAATCCTCTTGTTGTTTCTGGAGGATCAATTTATTTAATAGATACTTTAGGAAGACTATTGTGTATTGATAAAATCAATGGAAGATTGTTGTGGGCTGTCCAGTTAAAAGTTTCTAATGATGGAGAAGAAGTTAGTTGGTATGGGCCACTTCTAAGTTCAAGTAAATTGATTTTAAATAATTCTGATGGACAAGTAATCTCAATTTCACCATTTACTGGAAAATTATTAAGTAAAATAAATTTCTCTGAAGAACTTGTGTCAAATCCAATCAATATGGGAGAGCAAATAATTCTAATTTCAAAAAAAGGTACATTATTTATTTTGGGTTAAAAATGCCAATTAAAATAATTATACTCGGTAAGCCAAATGTTGGGAAATCATCATTGTTCAATATGATTTTAAAAAAAAATATCGCAATTGTAGATAATCTTCCCGGTTTAACAAGAGACATAAGAAAAAAAAAAATAAATCTGTGGGATTTGGAATGCGAATTTGTTGACTCACCTGGTCTCGTAAATCCATCAAATGAAATCGAAGATAAAATAAAAAATAATACTATCGAGTATTCAAAATTGTCAGATTTGATTGTTATTGTTTTTGATGGAAAATCGGATCTATCATTTGAGGATTCGGATACAATAGCTCTAGCTAGAAAATTTAATAAACCAATTTTATTAGTAGTCAATAAAACCGAAGGTAATTATTCACAAAATATTTTGAATGAATTAAATAAATCTGGTTTAGGAAGACCAGTTCTTGTCTCTGCAGCCCATAATCAGTCAATTGATCAATTGAAATGGCAAATTTATGAATCCGTTAAGGACCTGAAAATAATAAATGAAAAGAAAAAACAATTTAATGACTTTTCAATTGCAATTATAGGTAAGACTAATTCAGGAAAATCAACTATATTTAATTTGATAAAAAAAAAAAAGATTGCAATTACAGGATCCCAACCAAATTTAACAAGAGATTCGGTAGAGACAAATGTAAGTTTAAAAAATTCTAATTTTAAAATGTTTGATACAGCTGGTTTTTCAAAAAATAATAAAGAACATATTCATGAATTAGCAATTAATCAGACACTAAAAAAAATACGACTGTGCAATGTTTTGTTAATCGTATTGGATATTAATAACTATTATGAAAAAATAAACTCTAAGATTTTAAATCTGGTTAACTCTGAGAATAGGTGCCATTTATTATTAATGAATAAGATCGATACTATGAATGATTTACAACAGCAAAAAATTAAAAAACATCTTCAAAATTTAAACCCACAAATCAGGGAAACACCCGTATTATTTGTTTCAGCAAAAAAAAATATTGGATTTGAGAACTTGCATTCCATTATTCAGAAACAATTAAAATCATGGGAAAAGAGAATTAAAACCAGTGATTTAAACGAATGGTTAGGAAAAATAATGACAGAAAATCCTCCTCCTTTAAAAAACGGTAGACCCGTGAAACTAAAATTCGCATCGCAGGTCAGTGTTTCTCCTCCTAAGTTTAATATTTTTTCAAATTATCCTCGTGAAATTAATAACCAATATAAAAAGTATTTATCTAACAAGCTCAAGAAAAGTTTTCATTTAGAAGACGTACCAATAAAAGTTAGATTCAAAAAAACAAATAATCCATATGAATAAAATTTCATTTTATTTTATTCTCTTTTTTTCTATTTCTTTATTTGCTGATGAGGATCAAACCATAAACTTAATTGTTGAAAACTGTAAATCCTGTCATAACCTAAGTATAGAAACCACAAAAAAAATACCATCTATAAATAATCTAGAAAAGGATGAATTTGTAAGAATAATGAAAAAATATAAAAATGATAGAGATAATAGTGTAATGAATAGAATTTCTAAGGTTCTGACAAACAGAGATATCTTAAAAATGGCGGACAAAATATATGGTAATAAATAAACTTAGTAGAAGAAAATTTCTTTCAAATTTTGTCGGGAATCTTGCATTTTTTTTTCTTGCCAATACATTTTTGTTAAAAAGGTTAAATGCCAAAACAAGACCAAAAATTGTAATTGTTGGTTTAGGTATAGGAGGGGCAACCTGCCTTCAATATTTGAATAAAATCTCTAATCTTGTTGACATAATTGTTGTGGAAAAACTTAATGAATACCAAACTGGGGCTCTTTCTAATCTTGTGATAGGGAATATCTTAAAACGAGAAAAGATTTGTTTTAAAATAAATAAAAACAAATATGAAAAAGTAAAATTTATTTATGAAAATGTTAGTGCAATTGATGTTAAAAATAAAAGTGTAAGATTCTCTAAAGATTTAAAAATGAATTATGATTTTTTAATTTTATCTCCTGGAATTAGCTACAAAAATGATATTTTAGAAGGGTATAGTGTCACAGACCAAAAAAATGTTCCCCACTGTTGGGACGGAGAAAGTAACATTATTCAGTTTAAAAAACGGTTAACAGATTTAGAAAATAATTCAAAAATAATAATATCGTCACCCGACTACCCATATAGATGTCCTCCTGCACCATATGAAAGAGCTTCTTTAATCGCTAATTACCTAAAAAAACTAAATAAAAAAGCGAAAATTTTAATTCTTGATTCAAAAAATTCATTCACCAAGCAAGAAAACTATTTTCGTGAGTGGGAAATCAATTATAGCGACGTAATAGAATGGATACCTCGGCGTAAAGGTGGAAAAGTAACTTTTTATGACCAAAAAAAAAATCTAGTAAAAAATTCGGATGGTCAAATTTTTAGAGGCGAATTTATACATATTATACCTGAACAAAAAGCAGCTAACATTTTCTATGATTCAGGTTTACTAAATGAAGGTAAAGACTGGTGTCAAATCAATCCAATATCATTTGAAGTAGATAATTTCAAAGATATTTATGCAGTTGGAGACTCAATTGATGCTTGGGCAATGCCTAAATCCGCATTTTCAGCTAACAGTCAAGCAAAGGTATTGGCTATAAATTTGATTAATAAAATTTTGGAAAAGGAATATGTTGATCCAGTGTTTTTGAATACTTGTTATAGTTTTTCTAAAGAAGACAGAGCATTTTCAATATCTGCTTGGTATAGGTTGAATGTTAAAAAAGATAAAATTATCTCATTAGGTAGCATTGAAAGTAATGTAAACGCAAATAATAGCGACAGAAAATTAGAGGCTGAACATGCCTTTGGATGGTACGAAACAATGGTTAACGACCTTTTCATATAGAAACTAAAGACATTTTTTTATAACCATCTCCGATATCTCTTTCAATTTTCTTTCATCATACTCATTTTTTCCAGCGAGAGATAAGGACATACCCGCATTGACTTTTTCGATTTCAACAAAGTGTACTTTAATTTTGAATTTTGAGTTCTCTTTGTTAAAAATTTCTAACATTGTTTTTTTTGCTTTTTGGCAAATACTAAATGTATTATGATATGCTTTCCCAATTGAAATATCTTTATTTTCGAGAAAAACAATTTTTGCATTTGCCGATTTTCTGATTAAGGGTTCCAACTCTTTGATGATTCTCCAACAAGAAGAAAGGTTTATTTCAATAAGATTATCCCATTCTTTATGTGAAAAATTCGTCAAGGGTCTCAATCCGAAAAAAACTCCAACTAAATTTATCATAAAATCAATTCTTGAGAATCTTGAGGCAACTTTACTTAAAAGATTTGATGCAAAATCCTTGTGTGTTATGTCAGCTTGAAGAAGTGTAACATTCTTATTAACTTTTTTAATTTCATTATCTAATTTGATAAGTTTTTCAAAAGATTTCCCATGCAAAATAAGATTTGTATTCATCTGTGCTAGATCTAATGATATTCTTGAACCTAAAGTTCCTGTTGAACCAAAGATGATCCCATTGCTAAGTGTACTTCGGTTCATGTTATTATTTTGTAGGTTCAATTAGTAATGAGAGTTGAGCAGGACTAATACCCGCGTCTTGATCAATTAGTTTAACTGGATAATCACCACTGAAATAATGATCAGTAAACATTGGCTTTTCTTTTTCTCTTCCTTTTTGAAATCCCAATGCTTTATAGACACCGTCTAATGTTACAAACTTTAGACTATCCGCACCAATATAGTTTTTTATTTGGTCTATAGTAAATTTTGATGCTAGTAGTTCTTCTTTAGTAGGAGTATCAATTCCGTAGAAACACGGATGTTTTACTGGAGGACTTGCAATTCTCATATGAACATTTTTGACACCACAATTTCTTAACATTTCTACAATCTTTACAGAAGTTGTTCCCCTTACAATTGAATCGTCAACTAAAGCAATACTTTTGTTTTTAAATGAAAAAATATTTGGATTATGCTTTAGTTTGACTGACAGATTTCTTACCGAAATGGAATCTTCTATAAAAGTCCTTCCGGTATAGTGATTTCTAATTATTCCGAATTCAAAAGGTTTTTTTATTTTTTCTGAATAACCTAATGCAGACGCGTTACCAGAGTCAGGGATAGGAATTACAACATCAATAATTTTGTTATCGTTTGGATTTTCAACTGCTAACTGATGTCCTATACTTTTTCGAACATCGTAAACATTTCTTCCTTCAAGAATACTGTCTGGTCTTGAAAAATAAATATATTCAAAAAGACATGGCCTAAGATAGGTTTTTTTAAAAGGTTTAATTGAATCAATTTTATTATTTTTTATAATTAAAATTTCACCAGGCTCAACATCTCTTATTAAATCTGCTCCAATAATATCTAGTCCGCAACTCTCGGAGCTTAATATATATGCATCATTAAGTTTTCCTATAACCAGTGGTCTAATTCCGAATGGGTCTCTTACTCCAATAAGAGAATCATTTGTTAGCAAAACTAATGAGAATGCACCAGTAATAGATCGAAGGGCGTAAACAATTCTTTCGATTAGGGTTCCTTTGGCAGTTGAAATCAGATGAAGAATTACTTCTGTATCAGATGTTGATTGAAAAATAGCACCATTCTTAATAAGTTTTTCTTTTATTTGATTCGTATTTGTTAAATTCCCATTGTGTGCAATTGCAATACCTCCAAAGTCTAATTCAGAGAAAAGCGGTTGAACATTTTTAAGTGCTGATTCACCCGTTGTTCCATATCTATTATGCCCAATTGATAATCTTCCTATTAGTTTTGGAATTATTTCTTTATTTGAAAAAACATCAGAAACTTGGCCCATTCCTCTATGTGCAAAGAATTTACGATTATTTGAAGTAACTATTCCTGCTGAGTCTTGTCCTCTATGTTGAAGAGCATGCAGACCCAGTGCAGTAAGATTTGCAGCTTTTTCATGATTGTAAACTCCATAGACACCACATTCGTCTTTTGGTTTTGATTTTGAAAAGAGATATTTCACTTTATTCCAAATTATTTTCTATAATATTTTCAATATTTTTTCTTCCACTCTCGTTATAAATGTTTTCTTGATTTTTACTATTTTTTTTTATACGAAGTTTTGAGTCAATACTTTTTTCAAAAAGAAGATCAGACTTTTTTTTAATTTCAGTGCTCAAATTTTCAGAATACTTATTATCAATTTTCAGAAATCGAAATATTTCATTATTCGTTATTTTTAAAACAGGAATAATTTTTGAATTATCAATAAATTCCAATCTTTTTCCTTTATAGAAATAGTCAAATAAAAAAAAACACAGACCAACTATTACGTATCCTCTCAAAATTCCAAATATAAAACCAAGACTTTTATCGATAAGTCCAAAATAACTATCCTTTATAAAAACCGAAAACTTTCTTGTTAAAAAAGAAAAAACAACAAAAATTATCAAGAATACTACAACGTAAGATATCGCAGTTGAGATCAAAATATTATTTATTATTCTGTTAAAAAAATTAATTAAATTGTTACCATAGGCATAGGATCCAGAAAAAGATATTATCCAAACACTAATTGATAATAACTCTAGAGAAAAGCCTCTAAAAAATGCAAATAAAGCAGAAATAAGGATTAAAACTAAAATTATTATATCAAACATCTTAATCGATTCCTTTAATAAAATTAATCATTGAACTATTTCTTGATTTATTAATTTTTCTTGCTTCTCCATACCATTCGATAATTCCATTTTTTAAAAAAGCAACATAATCAGCAAACTCATACACACTCTCCATGTCATGGGTAACCGTTATTGTGGTGATCTTATTTTTTTTGACTAAATTTTTAATAAGCAAGTTTATTTGTCTAGCAATTATTGGATCCAAACCAGTTGTTGGCTCGTCTAAGATAAGAACCTCTGGTTTTTTAAGAATTGCTCTTGCAAGTCCCACTCTTTTTTGCATTCCAACTGAAAGTTCTGAGGGATATTTCTCCAAGATTGAATTAGGAAGACCTACTTCATTCAAAATTTTATTAAAGGAGTCTTGTTTACTTGAAAATTTTAGGTTTTCTTTTATGTTCAAACTGTCAAGCAGAGCTGAATTCTGAAATAATATACCAAATTTTGACATATAATTCATTTTTTCTTTATCATTCAGAGTGTTAATATTATTCAGATTCCCAAAACTAATTGATCCATTATCATATTTTAGCAAACCAACTATACATCTTGTAAGAATTGACTTTCCGGACCCTGATTCTCCAATGATTGAAAGAGACTCAGATTTATAAACGTCAAGATTTAGTTTGTTTAATACAACCTTATCTTTAAAACTTTTATAAATATTTTTAACGATTATTTTTTTTTTTCTCATAGTCTAAAGAAGAAAGAAGTAATTATGTAATTCATCAATAAAATTAGAATAGAAGATGAAACAACAGAATATGTAGTTGATTGACCAACTCCTTGAGCACCCCCTTTTGCATTAAAACCATGGTAGCAACCCATAAAAGTTATTAAAAAACCAAAAACAGAAGCCTTAACTAAGCCGCTAAAAACGTCAATAAATTGAACAAAATTGTATGTATTTTGAAGGTATACTGTAGGATTAAAGTTTAATAGATTTACGCAAATTAAGTAACCACCCATAACCCCAATAATATCGCCAACTATAACAAGAAGCGGGAGTGAAATAATACCTGCAAAGATTCTTGGTATTATAAGATAATTAAACGGATTTGTTGACAGTGTTTTGAGTGCGTCAATTTGTTCTGTAACCTTCATTGTTCCAATTTCAGCCGCAATAGCCGCACCTGATCTTCCTGCAACCATCAGACCAGCTAATACTGGTGCTAGTTCTCTTGTAATGGACAAAACAACCACGTTTGGAATTGCACTTTCGGCAGAAAATCTTGAAAATCCAGTATAAGATTGAAGGGCTAAAACCATCCCAGTGAATATAGAAGTCAAACCTACCACCGGTAAAGAGTTAAAACCAATCTTCAAGAATTGTTTGAGAAAAATATTTACATAGAATTTTTCAGTGATGGAATATTTTACACAGTTTAAAAAAAAGTCAACTATCTCACCAATGGAACAAAAAAAAGAAAATATAATTTTAAATAATCTTTTTGTTAAAGCTAAGGCGCTGGAAAGCAATCTTGTCATTACTGCCAATATATTGTTTTTTTTATTATAAATAAATAATAATAAAATTTACTATTCTTTTCTGTTTCAAGGAAAAAAATAATTTTACGTAAAATTATTTTCAGCCAAATCAGAAAATTTTGTCCAACTTGGATTAAAGTGGAGTTTTACTTTAGAAATTGGTCCATGTCTATGTTTTGCAATTATAGCTTCTGCTATATTATGGACCTTTTCCATTTTATTTGTCCACATTTCATGTTTGTCTGTTCCTTCGGGGGGCTCTGTTCGGGCTAGGTAATATTCCTCTCTGTAAAGAAAGACAACTAGATCAGCATCTTGCTCTATAGCTCCTGATTCTCGAAGATCTGCAAGTTGTGGCCTTTTCTCTTCTCTGTCTTCAACTTTTCTGGATAATTGAGATAGAGCGATTACAGGTAAATCTAGTTCTTTGGCTATAGCTTTTAGTCCCCTTGTTATTTCAGAAATTTCCTGAACGCGATTATCATTCATTTTTTTTGATTCACCATTTACTAATTGAAGATAATCTAAAATAATTAGATCCAGACCAAATTTTCTTTTTAATCTTCTTGCTCTAGTTCTAATAGAAGCAATATTCAATGCTGGTGTGTCATCTATAAATAAATTGAGCTTTTTTAAATCATCACTTGATGATAAAATCTTACTAAAATCTTTTTTTGAGAGATTACCCGTTCTAATATTTTCTGATGAAATTTCTGAAAGCTCACCTAATAATCTCGTTGCTAGTTGTTCAGAAGACATCTCAAGTGAAAAGAAAAGAACATTTTTTTTGTTTTTGTTATTTTCAAACTCTTTTGAAATATTTGAGGCTATATTTGTTGCAAATGCTGTTTTACCCATTGATGGTCTGCCTGCAATAATAATTAAGTCAGATTTGTGTAGACCTCCTATCTTTTTATCAAAATCTCTTAAACCTGTTTTTAGACCTATCACATCTTCACTTTTTTTGAATGCTTTTTCAGCATAATCAATGGTTCTTTGCATTATTTCTTCAAAATCTTTAGGGCCATTATCAAATTCATTATTTTGGACAAGGTTAAAAAGATTCTGCTCAGTCTTTTCAATTAAAGTTCTTGAGTTGCTGGCCTCTTCGGTATTATAAGAATTGTTTATCAAATTAGTACCAAGGTCTATCAGTCTCCTTCTCAGATAAAGGTCATAAATCAATTCTCCGTATTGTTTAGAATTTATAATACTTACCGTATTTTCACAAAGCTTTAAAAGATAAGACAACCCACCGTTTTCTCCAAACTCTTCATTTCCATCAAGCTGTACCTTAACAGTATTTAAATCCGCAATTTGATCATTACCAATCAATTTTTTTATTGATTTAAAAATTATACTATTAATCTTGCTTGAAAAATACTCAGGTTCTAGAAATTCCTCTACTTTTTCATAAGCAAGGTTATTAGAGAGAATTGCCCCTAATAGAGCTTGTTCTGCACCTGTATTGACTGGGACTTCTCTAATAAGATTTAAATTTTTTGATGAAACTATATTAGTTAATTTATTACTTTCTGAAGTAGTCATTTTTCTATAATAACAAATCTCTATAATTTAAGCATTTATTTTTTGCCTGTTAATTAAGTGGATAATGAGTATAACTTTTTAAAAATTAGTAAAATAGAGATTTCCTATGTACATTAAATAAATTAAAAAGCATGTAATAGAAACTTTTCTGCCAATGCCAATTCTTTTAAAAATAAATAACGTAAAAATAATGGCCGCGATACTTAAAAAATAAACATCATCTGACAGAACGTCTTTGTTGTATGAGAACGAATTAAATAGTGATGTAAAACCAAGAATAAGTAATAAATTATATATATTTGATCCGATAATGTTCCCAACAATAATATTAGATTTTCCTTTTCTTGCGGCTGTAATCGATGTAGCAATTTCAGGTAAAGATGTTCCTAGAGCTATTATAGTCAAACCAATAAATGAGTCTGAAATATTTAGGATGGTTGAGATAGATATAGCAGAATCAACAGTAATATCTGCACCAAAAAGCGTAATACCAATGGACCCCCCAGCCACAGGTAATCCAAAAAGAAAAGGTCTCTTAAATGAAATTTTTGAAAAAAAATCTTTTTCTAACACAATTTCATTTTTGCTTTTTGAATTAGAATTTTTAAAACTTCTAAACAGATAAAAAGTAAACAAAAAAATGAAAAACAATCCATATTTTGTACTTAAAAAAGCTAATATGAATATTAATGCAAAAATTAAGTGTGCACCAAGATGAAAAAAAAGGTCAAATTTTGATACTTTAATAGATTTTAACTCTGATGTCAGACCTGCTGCAAATGTAACTAGAAAAATATTAGCAATATTTGAACCCACGACATTTCCTACTGAAATGTCAGGAGATCCTTTAATTACTGCATCTATTGAGACAACTAGTTCGCAAAGTGAAGTTCCAAAACCTACGACTATTAATCCAATAAAGAATTCTGAAACTCTAAGTTTTTTGCCAATTGCGATTGCACAAGATATAAGTATTTCTGCTCCCTTTACCAAAAGTAAAAGTCCTATTAACAGTGTAAAGATGCTTAACAGCATTTTATTATCAAAGATTTATTAAGTTAAGGTTTAGGATTAATTGTATATTATTTTTAATAGTAATTGCAGCTATATTCAAATTTTCTTTATTCAAAGAGATAACAAATTATTGATATTTCATTCAGTTTCTTTAATTTCAGGGTTTTTAGTATTTTCTGCTTTGATTTCCTCATTTGTTTTTTCAGAAGTTTTAATAGAATCAACATTTTTAGAATCTTTATCAGTTTTTTTATTTTTAACAGTTTCTTCAGGTATCTCATCCTCAGTGTAAGTGGCAACCGATTTGTTATCTTGATCATTCTTATTGTTATCATCTATCTTTGTTGAATCATTTTGACTTTTATCTAGGGTTTCTAACTCAATTTTTTGTTTCTTTGCATTTTCTTCTGATGTTGCGACGTTAATCTTCAAATTGCATCCTACATTTGCATGTAACTTAACATTAAGATCATATATTCCTATTTTTTTTATAGACGTGTGTAGGTTAATATTTGAAGGTTTGATACCAATTTTTTTTTCATTAAAATAATTGGCGATGTCTTTTGGTGAAACGGACCCATAAAGTTGTCCGTTGTCACTTGCATTTCTAATGAATACTATATCTTTATTCTCAATTTTTTTTAAAATTAGCTTGGATTCTTCTACTATCTTTTTATTTTTTTCAAGTAAATCGTTTTTTATCTTTAAAAATTTTTCTTTATTTTCTTTATTTGCTCTTAACGCCTTTTTTTGTGGTATCAAAAAATTACGAGCAAATCCGTTTTTAACATTCACAATGTCTCCGATTTGGCCCAACCTATCAAAAGACTCTAATAATATAACTTCCATAATTACCTTTTTTTATTCGCTTTTTTACTTATGTTTTCAAACATACCTAAAAATAGTAATATTAGAAAAAGAACATACCCTAAAAAAACAAAAAGTAAAAATATAATTAAAAATTTAATGAAATTATTAAGTTTAATTTTTTTAAAATGATTGTTAAATGCAATGTAGCCCTCCAAGAGAAAACTAAATGACATACAAATTAAAGTATTAATACTTAAAACAAATATTTGCGAATTTGGATTTTGAGTGAGAATGATAAGAAGCATCATTAAATAAATTAATGAAAACCATGATGGTGTTGTAAAATCAACAAAGTTAATATTTGCAACTGGTTTAATCATAAATTTTTTTAAAATAAATTTTGAAAAAATAAAATTTAAACTAAACGTTATGAAAAAAATTAAAGAATTAATTGATGGTAATATTATCATTAAAATTTGAATAACCTTATCTAACTCCTTATTTTTTTGTAGCCCGTAATTTGAAATAATCTGATTAATTGATTTTTGTAAGAAAGCACTTAGCTTTTCATACTCAAAATCATTGAAAAACAATATGTAGAAGAAAGCTAAAATGAAAAGAAAAGAAATTATTATTCCTGAGAGCAAATTTGAAGAACTAATGTTGATCTTTTTTGATAAGTGATAGGATCCAAAAAAGAATATAGTTACAAATGAGGTTATAAAATGAAAAATGATAAGTTGCTTGGGAAAAAAATCCTCACTTAAAAAATTTATAAAAACTAAAATTAGCAAAGCCAAAGCACATGATTTTAAAAAATCGGAATATTTAACAGCAAGACCAATTATCAAAAAAGGCAAAGGATTTAAAATTGAATACAATTGCGGAGAAATTTTTAAAAATAACAGTTGGAAAACTATTATAAATATTGTCGAATAAAAAATTATAAGAGATTTTTGTTTATTAGATTGAGAGGACTCCATCAACTAGATACATATGGGAGTAAAGCTAAATACCTAGCTCTTTTTATTGCAGCAGATAACTCTTTTTGTTTTTTTGTTGATACTTGTGTAACTCTACTGGGCAAAATTTTTCCTTTTTCAGTTACATATCTTTTTAAAAGATTTAAGTTTTTATAATTAACAGCTGGAGCATCTTTACCCGATAAAGGACAAGATTTTGAAAAAACTATTCTAGATGATGTGTTATCAAAAACTTTATTTCTCATTTAAACCTCTATTATTCTGCATTCTCTAGAAGAGGTGAAGGTTCTTTGTCGATCACCTTTATTTTTAATGTCATAAAACGTAAAAAACTCATATCTTGTTTTACTTTAATATAAAAAGATTCAAAAATCTTGGGATCACATTTACAATTAATCATGTAATAATATCCTTTTGAATTTTTCTTTATTTTGTATGCTAAATCTCTTAAACCCCAGGATTCATTTTTCAAGATTTCTCCTCCTGCTTTCTTGATTTCCTCTAAAGATTCCTGAAACTTGTCTTGAGCAGATTTCTGAGATAATTGTCCACTGAATATAAAAACATTTTCATACAACATTTTTTAAATTTCCTTCTGGATGAACATTCAAGTTCAGCTATTTAATTATTAATTAAATAGCAAGGTTAATACTTTGTGTATATAACAATATAATAAAATTTTAATCAACAAAAAAATGTTTAGTAAAATTATTGTAGTTTTTCCTGGCCAAGGTTCTCAAATTGTTGGTATGGGAAGAGATCTATTTGAAAACCACCCTGTAGCGAGAGAAGTTTTTGAGGAAGTTGATGATACATTAAATCAAAAACTTTCAAAGATTATTTTCAATGGACCTGAAAATGAACTCACCTTGACCGAGAACACACAACCAGCAATTATGTCAGTTAGTATGGCTTTAGTAAAAATAATTGAATACGAATCCAAAAAAAAAATTTATGAATTTTCAGACACAATTTTAGGTCATTCGTTAGGAGAATATTCGGCACTTTGTAGTCTTAATGCTTTAAATTTAAAAGATGCAACTTCTCTTTTAAGAAAAAGGGGAAAAGCTATGCAAGATTCAGTTATAAATTTGAAAACAAAGATGGTTGCAGTCATTGGCTTAGATATAAAAAAAGTTGAAAAAATTATCGAAGAAAACAAAGTTGGTCCAAAAGAATTATGTGAAATAGCGAATGACAACTGTCCAGGTCAAGTAATTTTATCTGGAACTGAAAATGGAGTGACTTTCATTTCTGACATTTTGAAAGATAATGGTGCAAGAAGTATTTTAGACCTCAAAGTTAGTGCACCATTTCATTGTAGTTTGATGGACAAAGCATCGGACATGATGAAAGGTTATTTAAATGATATTGCTTTGAAGGACTTAAGATCAAATTTTATAAGCAATGTAACTGCTGAGTTTGAAAAAAATTCTAAAAAAATCAAAGAATTGTTAATTAAACAAGTTTCGAGTAGAGTGAGATGGAGAGAAAGTATTATTAAATCAACAAAAAAAGTAAATTCTATCGTTGAAATTGGTCCTGGAAAGATACTTACTGGAATGAACAAGAGAATAAAAAGAGATTACGATCTTTCAAGTGTGTCAAATTTGGATGACATTAAAAAATTTCTTGAAAAGTTTAAGGATATTTTATGAGAAAAATTCTTTTAACAGGAGCCAACGGAGGAATTGGAGAAGCAATTTGTAACTCGTTAGGAGTCAAATACGAATTATTTGTTTTAGGAAGAAATGAGTCGAAAATAAAAGACCTTTGCAAAAAAAATAAATTCATAAAAGGAAGTTTTATATGCGATTTAAGTGACGAGAACCAAATTAACAAAATAATTAAAGAAATTAATAACAAGTCTATTAATTTTGATATTTTGATAAATAATGCTGGAGTCACAAATGATGCCTTATTCTTAAGAATGGATTTAGAAAAATGGAAACATGTTGTTGATACTAATTTAAAATCAAACTTTTTACTTTCAAGTGCACTATCAAAAACTATGATTAAAAAAAAATGGGGCCGTATAATAAATATTACTTCGGTAGTGGGTCATACCGGTAACATCGGCCAGTCAAACTACAGTGCTTCGAAAGCCGGGATACTCGGCATGTCAAAGTCTATAGCACTAGAATTAGCAAAAAGAAACATCACCGTTAATTGCATAGCGCCTGGTTTTATTGAAACACCAATGACAGCTGTTTTATCTGGATCGCAGCGTGAATCTTTAATTGAAAAGATTCCAATGGGAAGAATCGGATCTCCTACAGACGTAGCAAATTGTGTTGAATTTTTAGTATCAGACAAATCAGAATATATTACTGGGCAAACTTTACACGTAAATGGAGGTCTTGCAATGTTATAATATATTTGATTTAAAAAAAACATTAATTAATATATGAATGAAACTTTAATTAAAAGGAACGTTTATGAGTGATATACCAGAAAGAGTCAAAAAAATCGTAGTGGAGCATTTAGGAGTTGAAAAGGAAAAAGTAGTGGAGAGCGCTAGTTTTGTTGACGACCTTGGCGCTGACAGTTTGGATACAGTGGAACTTGTTATGGCATTTGAAGAGGAATTTAATATTGAAATACCGGATGATATAGCCGAGAAAATAACTACTATAAAAGAAGCAATCGAGCATATAGAAAATTCTCAAAATTAGAATGAGAAGGGTGGTAGTAACAGGGATTGGAATGTGTACACCACTTGGTTTTGGTCATAGCCACTGTTGGGAACAGCTTATTTCTTCCAAATCTGGAATTAGGAAGCTCACCGGATTTGAAATTGAAGACCTAAAATCAAAAGTTGGCGGTCAATTAATTTTGGAGGGAGACAGCGCTCTCTTTCCGGAAAACGTAATTGAACAAAAAGACAGAAAGAAAATTGAACCCTTCATCGAATACGCGCTAATAGCAGCAAAAGAAGCAATTCAGGATTCTGGTTGGAAACCTTCAAATGATTTGGAATCAATGAGAACCGGTGTAATGGTTGGTTCGGGAATTGGTGGGCTTGATGGTATTAGAAAGAGTGCTGACAATTTAAAAACAAGTCCGAGAAAAATTTCCCCTTTTTTTATTCCCTCATGCCTAATTAATCTTGCAAGTGGACACATCTCAATTAAATATAATTTTAAAGGCCCAAATCATTCCGTAGTAACTGCATGTGCTTCTGGAGCACATGCTATAGGTGATTCATTCAGAATGATATCTCAAGGAGATGCAGATGTAATGATTTCAGGGGGTACCGAATCAGCATGCACAAGATTTGGTATTGCAGGATTTTGTGCGATGAGAGCTCTTTCAACAGGTTTTAATGACGAGCCTGAAAGGGCGTCTAGGCCGTGGGATAAGAATAGAGACGGATTTGTGCTTTCTGAGGGATCCGGAATGATTGTTTTGGAAGAACTAGAACATGCAAAAAAAAGATCTGCGAATATATATGCTGAAATAATTGGATATGGTTTATCTGGTGATGCTTATCACCCAACAGCGCCTGCATCAGATGGTGATGGCGGGTTCAGGGCAATGAAAATGGCTTTAAAAAATGCTCACCTCGAGTCTGAAAATATAGATTATATAAACGCACATGGTACATCTACACCACTAGGCGACGAAATTGAATTTAACGCTGTAAAAAAACTATTTTTAAATAATACAGATAACTTATTAATGTCATCTACAAAATCATCTACAGGACATCTTCTTGGAGCATCAGGAGCAGTTGAAGCAATATTTTCTATTTTATCAATAAAAAATGGAATAGCTCCTCCAACTTTGAATCTTGAAGAATTATCAGAAGGTTGTGATGGAATAAATTTAGTGCCAAAAGAGAGTGTTGATAAAGAAATTAATCATGTTTTATCAAATTCGTTTGGATTTGGGGGCACAAACGTATCTTTAATTTTTAAAAAAAATTAATAAGTGATTAAAAATCTTATTTTTCTTTTTATAATTGCTCTAAATTTTCTTTTTTATGTCTTTCTTAAAGAGGAAAATATCAGTGAAGTTAAAATAATTATTAAACCTGGGATGCAACTAAATCAAATAGCAAATGTATTAAAAAAAAATGGATTAATCAAAAATGAATCCATTTTTAAAACTTGGGTAATAATCAACAACTCTCAAAAGGAATTAAAATTTGGTGAATATTATTTTAACAAGAAAATATCTTTAAATATAATTTTAGAAAAATTAAAAAAAGGCAAGTCTTTATATAGAAAATTAACAATTATTGAAGGTTCAACTAAGAGTGATTTACTCAAGATTTTAAATGAATTTGACTCTAAAACACCTATAGCATTTGATGATATCCCAAATTCATTGGTAGCTGAAACTTATTTTTATAAAGTTTCAGATAATGCTGAGGTAATATTAAGTAATATAATAAAAAAAAGTAATGAGATTTCTAGAAAAATTTGGAATGAAAGAAATAAGCAAATTCCCCTCAAAGATGTTAATGATTTATTTATACTTGCTTCTATCGTAGAGAAAGAAACTTTTATCAAAGAAGAAAAATCAATCATTGCAGGTGTTTTTTATAATAGATTTAAAAAAAACATGAAACTCCAATCTGATCCAACGGTTGTTTATGCCATAACTTTGGGGAAAAAAAAAATGGGAAGAAAACTACTTAGAAAAGATCTAAAAATCAAGTCAAAATTTAACACATACGTTAATAAAGGACTTCCGCCAGAACCCATTTGTCTGCCAGGGATAGATTCCTTAATCGCAGCATCAAGGCCTTCAAAAAGTAATTATTTATATTTCGTTTCAAAAAATAAAAAAAACGAAGGACACCTTTTCTCTGAAAAATATAAAGATCATTTGGAAAATATAAAGTCTGTTAAAAAAAAGTTGAAGAATGAATAAAAGTAAAGAATTAAGGAAAGGACTTATGTTAGTTTTATCGTCTCCTTCTGGGGCAGGTAAAACATCAATATGTAAAAAAGTAATTAGTTTGGACAGAAAAATTTCGCTATCTGTGTCATATACTACAAGACCAAAAAGAAAGAGTGAAAAAGAGGGCAAGGATTATTTTTTTGTTTCAAAAGAAAAGTTTGAGGACCTAAAGAAAAAAAGTTTTTTTATTGAATTTGCAAGCGTTTTTGATCATTGGTATGGAACTCCAAAAGATTTTATTGAAAAAAACCTTAACAATGGTCAAGATGTTATTTTTGATATTGATTGGCAAGGAGCACAAAAACTCTCTGATTTTTCAAAAAATGATGTTGTATCAATTTTTATTTTACCACCTAGTAATAAAGAACTTCACGAGAGACTTCAAAAAAGAGCAGAAGACAGCTTGGAAACTGTCAGTAAAAGAATGAGTAAGGCAAGATCAGAAATTAGTCATTGGATAGAATATGATTATGTTTTAATAAATAATAATCTAGAGAATTGTTCATCTGATGTTTTAAATATTCTCAATGCGGAAAGAAAGAAAAGAAGTAGACAAAAATTCATATTTGATTTTGTTGCTAGACTATTAGATTAGAAGTTTTGAAAGTTTTACAAAATCAATTGGTTTCAAATCCTGTGGCCTAGAATTAGGATCGATACCACACTTAAAAATTTTTTTTTCGGCATCAATATAGAATGTCTTTAGATTATTTTTAATTGTTTTTCTTCTTTGTCTAAATGAAATTTTTAAAATACGATCTAATTTATCATAATTTTTTTTTTTTTTTCTATATGGGGTGATTTTTATTACTGTTGATTTAACTTTTGGTTTGGGAGTAAAGTTATGTGGTTCTACTTCAAACACCTTTTCAACAAATGCGTGCAACTGAATTAATACTGATAATCTACTGTAATAAGGAGTTGACACTTTTGCACTCAATCTTTCAGCGACTTCTTTTTGAACCATGAGAACCATTGAGTCTACTATATCAAAGTCATTTATTAATCTTATTATTAAAGTACTAGCGATGTTATAGGGAAGATTTGAGATGATCTGAATTTTATTGTAATTAAAATCCTTTAAATTTATGTTTAAAATATCATCGTAAATATAAGAGACTGTGTCTTTAAATTTTTCTTCAAGTTTTAACAAGTTAGATCTTAGATTTCTATCTTTTTCGATGAGAATTAATTTTTTAGGTTTGTTTTGGAGTATTTCTTTTGTCAACGCACCTTGACCTGGACCTATTTCAAAAATAATTTTATCCCTGATATCTTTTATGGAGACTATTTTTTTTCCAATTGATTTGTTTACTAAGAAATGTTGACCTAAACTTTTCTTAATAAAGTGTTGCATTTAAGATCTTTTTTTTAAGAAATCAAAAGACGCTACCAAACTTTCTACATTTGCAATATTCTTTTTGGCAATATCAAAAGCTGGACCGTGATCTGGAGAAACCCTTAGAAAAGGCAGTCCACCAGTAATATTTATTGAATGATTAAAATCTAATGTTTTAACTGGAATTAATCCTTGATCATGATAAAAGCAAAGAATTCCGTCATATTGTTCTCTTTTTGATTTATGAAAGCAGGAATCACTGCTTAAAGGACCAATAACCTTAACTTTGTCTTTCTTAAATTTTTCTAGAATGGGTTTTATGGTTTCTATTTCTTCGTTTCCAATAAGCCCCCCCTCACCAGCATGAGGGTTAAGACTTGTTATTCCAATTTTTGGAGATCTAATTTTCCAAATCTTTGATAAAGAATTCTTAAATGCTACAACTTTTTCAAAAATAATTTTCTTGCTTATAAACTTGTGAATTCCTCGAAGTGGAATATGTGTAGTTATTAAACCTACAATTAGATTTTTTCCTTTATCAACAGGTTTGCTGGTAGATAAAATCATTATTTCAGAATATTTTTTTTTATTTTTTTTTGACGTAAGATACGATAAATATTCAGTCTGACCATTAAAATTAAATTTAGCCTTTTTTAAAGTGGTCTTACAAACTGGAAGTGTTAGCATTCCGGATGATTTCTTGTTTTGAATTAACTCAAATGCTTTATTTATAGCTTTGAGCACATATTTACTATTTTTAGGATCAGGGTTTCCTGGGACGAAATCGATATTTGCTCTTAGATCAATTACTGGAATAGATTTTGAAAAAATTTTATTGATATCGTCATCTTTTGTTACAGCTTGGAAATTCGCCTTTAAATTGAAAAAACATTTAACTTGATTTAATTTTTTTAAATCATCGATTAAAATGAATGGTGGAATTTTATATAAATTTCTTTTTAACCAAACTTTTATTATGATTTCGGATGAAATGCCAGAAGGTTCACCCATGCTTACAATTATAGGTTTGTCTGATTTCATTTGTTAAAAAACTTTATATTTGTGCTTTTCCTGATATTTGATAAATAAGTATTAGTCAATTGATTAAATTTTTTGGAAAAAGCTCTTCTCTCGATCACTTCTCTGGAAATACCATTCGATTTAGAAATTCTTTTCTCACATACGTATAGTAAATTGTATTCTCCATCTAATTCAAAAACTTGAGTAAAATTTTTCTCATCTGAGACTTCTAATTGTTTACGAAATAAATTTGATAAATCTTTTAAAGCCATATCTTTGAATTTTAAAAATTTAATTTCTCCTTCAATTTCTGACTCTTTTGTATTGTTACAGCTTATTTTCTTTTTATAAATGTTTTGAACCTCATTCTTATTAGTTGAAGAAAATTTTAAAAAAGAAAATTTAATTTCTTCATTTCCAAATCTCCTTTTCCTATTTAGTTTTAAAATTTTAAACCCATTATTTATTTTTATATCAGTTTTTATATCTCCTGGATTCATGCTATTAAGTATTTCTTTTGTATTAGAATCAAGACTGTCTTCAAAAATCCACCCAGTTTTAAATTTGTCTCCTTGTGGATTAAGATCACTAAATTTTTGAGCTAAAAGTTCAAAAGAAGTTCCAGAATCTAGAAGAGATATTACTGTTTTCATTTTTTTTTCAGAAGTCTCCCAATCATTAGGTTCTTCGTTAAGAAAAATTATTTCGGAAAAATCAAACTCAATTTTACCAACTTTATTTTGGTAATTATTAAGAATCGCATCTATATCTGCTGAATTAATAGTGATTTTTGTTGCAAACATTTGCTGAGAGAGTTTTTTCCATAATAACTCATTTTTTAATTGTTCAACCACAACCTCGGAGTCTATATTTTCGTTTTCTAAGAATAATTCAAATTCTTCAAATTCCTCTGCTGGAAAATTATAGATTGCTGAAGCGAGTTCAATAACTTCATCTTTATTAGCCGAAATTTCAGCTTTTTTTGCTTCAATTTTTTTGAGTTTCTCTATTATTAAAAGTTCTAGTACACGGTCTCTGACCGAATCTCTATTTTTAATGGTATCTTCAAGTTTCAGTGATTTAAGGACAAGCTTTATTCTTTCTGATAAGTCATATGTTGTAATTGCTTCAGAATCTACAGATGCTATTATTCCTTCAAACTTTTGATCTGCTAAAGTTATTTTAAAAGAGAAAAGTACCAGAAGACAAATAAAAAAGTTAAATATCATTTTCCATGATTTCTTTAAGTGTAAAAAGAAACTGGAAACTGTTGGAGGTAGGGTTTTCCGGCATATGAGTGTATTGTCTTGACCAATTGAATGAAAATCCAAGACATTCATCCTCATATTTGACTTTTGCATTAATATCATGAAATTTAATTTTATTCTTCTTATCAAATGTTGAAGATGTAGTAAAGCTCCAGTATTCTGAAAATTTTTGCTCTATAGATAAATAGAACTGATTTTTTGCTTCAATAAGACTTTGTCCGTTATTATCTAAGACAGCAGGGGCGTTAATATTTCTGGCCTGTAAATAAGTATTTTTGATATTAAATAAAAGTGTGGAATAGGAGTTTTTAATGGAAAAATTACTTTTGTCTACAGACAGATAAAGACTAAGATTCAAAGAGTTAGTTGGTGATATTTCGAGATTTGCAAGAAAATCTGAAAATTTATCATTGATACCTGAATTTTTTGGTAAAAATTTATGATTATCAAAGTGATAGCTTTGAGCCAATCCAATTTTACTAAATTTTTTTGTGGAATTGGATTTTTTCAAAAAGGTTAATCCGTAATCAAATCTATCTATACTATCAGCTCTATAGAATCCTGATAACCTGTTTCTATTAAATAAATCAAAATAATCCAAGTAAAAGTTGTTTACATTACCTTCGTCTGGGATTTCTCTATTGAATGCATTAGGTGAAGTTTTAAGATACATAAATTGTGGTTTTACAATTGTTGAATATTTTTCTGTAGATTTTATGTATGGCTTTGTTAATTCAACAGAAAATTGAGGATAAAGGTTCGATTTAAATTCACTATATTTAAATGTATCAGTTTTTGGATTTTGATATTTCTTAATGTGAAATACTCCTGCATTCAAATGTGCCCCAAAATTAACCATTGTGCCATCATTCAATATTGTTGGAAAAAAAATATTTTGGTTAACAAAAAACTTTTTTGTTTCATTACTCTCATTTCTTTTTAAATTTATTATTTCAATATTAGTCTCAAAATTTAGAAGGTTCATTTTTTTTTCTGAATTTAGATTTAAGGTAAATCTTGGAAGAATTTTCGGTATTATTCTTCGATTTACGTCCTGTCTAAGATCCTGAAATAAATAAGATTCTAAACTATAAAAATTCGAATTTCTGTGTGTATTTAATTTTAGAAAGGATGTTAGGGTATCTTTATACCCGTATTTATAAGTATTCAAATAGTGTCGATCAGTAGTTCTATGAACTTGGAAATCAATATACGAATTTTTATTTAAATCAAAATTTCCAGCTGTTTTGATATGACCTCTTTTTTTATCTTCTTTTATACCATTTTCTTTTTTATTATTTTCTATTGTTCCGCTAAATTCTGAAACTATTTCACCGTTAAAGAAATTTTTTCTATGTTCAATAAATAAAGCTGGATTTTTTTTTTGTGAAAATCTTGGTTTTATTGTTATATCCTGATAGTCATCGATTGGCAAATAATATGGAAGATCAGTGGCGAATCCAAAATAATGATTTTGGATGAAGCTTGGTGATATAATACCTGCTTTCCTTTTTACAAGAGGTGAGGCATGAGAAAAATAAGGAAGGTAAAATATACTTTTCCCTTTAAAATCAACAAATGTGTCATAGTATTTTACGTCAAGAGATTTTTTATCATGTATTATTTTTTTTGCCCTTAATTGTACTAAGGGAGCATCATAACGGCCTGTTTTTTTGTTAAAACATATTTCGCATGCAGTAAAAACTCCATTTTGAAGTTGTTCCCAACTTTCGTCTCTTCTTTCAACCCTTTCAGCCGCTAACCTTAAATAATTTTTTTTATTGTTGAATGGTTTTGACGGTAAATAAAGAAAGTTTTTTTCAATTATTGCATTTCTAAGTTCTTGATCAGCAACAATTTTGTGGGCTTTAAGTATTGAACCATCTGAATTGAAAATTGTGACATTATCTCTTGCGGATAAAACATTTGATGAATTATTCAAAAAAACTTTATCTGCATTTAGTTTAAATTTTTCATCAACTATCTTTACACCACCTGTTGCATAGATTCTTGTGTTATCCTTATCGTAGGTAAATTGTTCTGCGGTTATTTCGAGTTCGTCATTTGAATATGCAAGATTATTTAAAAATAAAAAAATAAAAATTAAGCTTCTAACCATCTTCAATATGTATGAGCGTGCTAACTAAAAATAAATTTAAAATTAATGGTGGTGACCATACCGCAAAAAAAACATTTATATTCCCAGTCTGACCAAGAGTTTTCACTAGGTCTGAAAAAAAATGAAACAAAACTCCAACAATTATTCCAAGTATTATTTTAACAATATTTTTTTTTATTCTTTCTTTTTTAATTGACAACACGCAACCTAAAAGGACCATTGCCATTAAGATTAAAGGAAACGAGTAAAGATAATTTTTATAAATTACGTGCTTTCTTACTGAAAATCCTGAATTCTCCAAATTATTAATATATTTTTTTAATTCCCAAAAACTAATTGTTTCTGGTGGTCTAAAGTTTTTTTCAATTTTGTTTGCATCTAAGTTAATTTCGATTTCCATTTGATCAAATTTCTGTGGTGGTTTGTTTAATTCTAGCCTATACCCATTATTCAATACCCACAATTTATCACTAATCATTTTTACATTTTCAGTATCAATTCTTTCAAGAAATTTATTACTAAGATCAAATTTAAATATTTTTACTTCTTTTAATTCTTTTTCCTGAGAGGAATAATGTTTTGCGTTAATTACGTATTCAAAAGTCTGATTTCTTTCTCTTAACCATAATCCAGTTTGTGAAATAGAATATAAACCTGAGCTGCCTTTAAAATAAATGCTTTCATAATTTTTAAATTTAATATTCATAAATGCAAAAATTGGATTAAATAATAGAATGAAAATTGCACTAATTAACATCACGTTTATTAATGCTGGAAATATTAAAGACCATATTGAAAAACCTGAAGCTCTTAGAACACTTAATTCATTGTTCTTATTAAGCTTCATGTATGTATTCATTGATGATAATAAAAATACAGTAGGCAGAATTATTGGAAAAAGTGATGGAATGTGTAGAATGGACATTTTCAATAAAATGCCAAATTCAATATTTTTACTGGAGCCCCTTCTTATAAGTTCGATTAAATCAATTGAAATAAAAAGTAGACACGAAAAGACAAAGATTATTAAAAATGATAAGAAATTTTCTTTAATTAAATATCGTAAAATTATTTTATTTTTTAACATTATACTTTTTGTGATCTGTTACTAAAAAAAATTACTAAAAACAAACAACATATTACCGGAAAAAAATTTAAAGCTTGAAAATTGGAATATTTAATTGAAAAATTAGAGGAAACAATTGAGATAATTTGAAGTAATATTATTGTTCCAAAAACAATGATAGGCTTTAATACACTGTCTTTTCTTTTATATCCAAAAGACATTATTAAAAATGCAATCACCATTCCAAAGCCAATGATGTTTAATGGCATTGAATATCTTAGAGTTAGCTCTGCTTTAAATGCTTGAAGGTTATTTAGATCATCTTGGGATTTAAAGTTGGGATTTTTCAGTTCATACAAAGATCTCTCTGAGGGAGATTTCCATCTATTTAGAAGATCTGTTTGATTATTTTGATTAACATCTAAAAGATATTCATCAAAATATAAAACTGAAAGTTTTTTATCCTTACCCTGAAAATGTTGAGAACCGTTTTGTAATAGAATTTTTGTTGAATCTGAGTTTGTAACTAACCTGCCTTTCTTAGCTATTAGTGTTGAAGTTCTTTGTTCATCTCGTGTGTCGTGGATAAAGACATTATGAAGACCGTCTTTTTTTCTTTCTTTAACGAATATTGTAAAGTCTTTACCAAAATTGTTAAATGTTCCTTCTTGAAGAAGTGATGAAGAGTAATCGTTTTTCAATGTATAAAGAAGAATTTTAAAATTTTCATTGGATTTTGCTGATTGATAGAGAGTAAAGAAAAAGCTTATAAAGCTCAAAAGGATTGAAAAAATCAGTGTGGGCTTAATAATACTATATGCTGAGAAGCTAGATGATTGAAGAATTATTAACTCCTTATCAGTTTGCATTCTTGCTAAAACAAAGAAAATAGAAAGACTTGCAATAATTGGGAGAAGAATAGGTATTATTTGGGGTAAGGATAGAAAAATGAGTTTTGCGAAAATATAAAAAGGAAGCCCTCTTCCTACCATTAATTCAATCAATTGGACACTTTTAGCTAGACAAAAAAGCGAAAATATCAATATCAGTATTAAAATTGAGTTATTAAATAGTTGTCGTAGAATATATTTATCAACTAAATTCATTGAATAATGGAAAAAAAAACAATATACATTATTTATTACAAATTTTATCAACAAATAATACAATAAATGAAAATAACTTTTGAAAAAAAAAAAAATGAAAAAGATCACTTAGTAATTATCTACAAAAATAAACTAAGTTTTAACCAACTAGCTCTTAGTACAGAACAAATAAACCTTCTCAAAAATTCAAATATATCTTTTAAAGGGAGAAAAGAATTTACAGAAACTATACATTACAGTACAAAAGCAGAAATTAAATCACTCACTATAACCAAAATTCACTCTGAAACTTCTGATGAGGAGAGTTTCAGACTTGAAAGTTCTGGTGGAAAGTTATTATCTTATCTCGAAAAAAAAAAAATTTTTAATGTTGCGATACTTTTTGAAGATAAAGAATTTAATGTATCTGAAAAAAAATTAATTATCACCGGTTTGAACCTAAAATCATACAAGTTTGATAAATATAAAACCAAAAGCAAAGAAAGGCATTTTGTAGAATCTTTAAAAATCATAGATCCCCAGAATAAATTTAATAATAGCGAAAAAATCGAGATAACATCAGGAAAAAGAGTTAAAGGTGTATTTCTGACAAGAGATCTAGTATCAGAGCCTGCAAATGTTTTGTATCCATCAAAGTTTGTAGACTTTTGCAAAATTTTAAAAAAAACAGGAGTATTAGTAGAAGTTTTAGATGAAAGAAAAATGAAATCTCTAGGTATGAATGCCTTATTAGGAGTTTCCCAAGGATCAGTCAGACCAGCAAGGACTATGATTATGAAATGGATTGGAAATCCAAGCGATAAAAAACAACCAATTGCTTTTATTGGTAAAGGTGTCACTTTTGATACAGGTGGAATTTCAATCAAACCATCAGGTGGAATGGAGGACATGAAATGGGATATGGGAGGAGCAGGCGTAGTTGCTGGCTTGATGTATACTTTGGCTCTAAGAAAAGCGAAGGCCAATGTGATTGGTGCCGTTGGTCTTGTCGAAAATATGCCCGATGGAAATGCTCAAAGACCAGGAGATATTGTAAAATCAATGTCCGGGCAAACTATTGAAGTTTTAAACACAGATGCTGAAGGTAGATTAGTTCTTGCTGACGTTTTGTGGTATGTTAAAGAAAAGTACAAACCAAAAATAATGGTTGACCTAGCAACACTTACTGGAGCAATAATTGTCGCCCTTGGAGACAGATATGCAGGAATGTTTACAAATAGTAATGATCTAGCAGATAAGCTTTATAGTTCATCGAAAGAAACTCAAGAACTAATATGGAGACTTCCTCTTGACAGTGACTTTGATAAACTTCTTAATTGTCAGGTCGCAGATATGAAAAATATTACTGGCGCCCGAGGAGCAGGAAGTATAACTGCGGCTCAATTTCTCAAGAGATTTGTGGGAGAGGTAGACTGGGCACATCTTGATATAGCAGGAGTCACATGGTCAAAAAAAGGGACAAGTCTTTCGAGACCCGGTGGAACAGGCTTTGGTGTTAGGCTATTGGACAATTTTGTTAAGAAAAATTATGGTTAGTAAAATTACTCTAAACTTTTATTCAATTTCTTCGAATTTCAATGATGTTTTGTTAAGACTTTGTAATAAAATTGTATATTCCGAAGAAAGTTTGTACGTGAACTTTAATAAATCCGATACTAAAAAGGATGTTGATAAGTTTCTTTGGGTCAGTCAAAGAAATAACTTTCTCCCTCATAAAACTCATGGAGAAAAAATTTCAAAAAAAGATAAGATTATTTTATTTGATGGTTGTTATAAAAAGTTACAAAGAATTGAGAGATTTAATACACTAATAGTTTCTCCTTGTGTAAAAATAAAAAAGTTTGAAATATTCAAAAAATTTTTAATTTTTTCCTACGCTAAGCAAAATTTATTTGACTCAAAAATTAAAAATGACATAAGCAAAAATAATTTTATAGTAAATTGGTATCAAGAACTCAGTCCATTTAAATGGAAAAAAATTTAAAATTGGAGTATATTAATGCAAAGAACTTTATCAATAATTAAACCCGACGCAGTAAAAAGAAGTCTTACTGGAGAAATCAATTCTATGATACAAAAAAATAATATTAAGATCGTAGCTCAAAAAATGTTAAAGCTTTCAATAGAAGATGCTCAAAATTTCTACAATGTTCATAAGGAAAGAGCTTTTTTTGATGATTTGTGTAATTATATGATATCTGGACCAATAATCGTACAAGTTCTTGAAGGAAAAGATGTCATTTCAAAATATAGAGAACTAATGGGTGCCACAAATCCTGAAAATGCTGATGAAAATACAATTAGAAAACTCTACGGGGTTTCAGTTGAAGAAAATTCGGTTCACGGATCAGATAGTGAAGATAACTCAAAAATTGAGATAGAATTTTTTTTCCCAAAGAGAGAAATTTTTAATATTTAGTATATTAAAAAAAACCAAAGTAGAGCTAACAAAATTATTATAAGTATTGATGTAATAATGGAGGCCTTCATGAATTTTGCAAAAAATTCTTGATGCTCTTTACCATCAAATTTTCCCATTTTTTGTCTCCAAATACTTTAGTACTCTTATATACAATTTATGCTCTTTCATCAATATTTTTTTTTGGAGAGAGCCTGCATCGTCTGATTTAAGAACCCTAACTACTTCCTGGTCAATTATTTTTCCTGAATCAATGTTTTTGTCTACAAAGTGAACTGTACATCCTGAAAATTTAACCTTTTTTCGTATCGCTCTTTCGTGCGTATTCAAGCCTTTAAATGCTGGAAGAAGTGAAGGGTGAATGTTGATAATTTTATTGTTCCATTTTTTAACAAAATCCTTACTTAAAACTTTCATAAATCCTGCTAAACATATCAAGTCTACTCTTTTCTTTAATAGATATTTTGATAAAGAGTTTTCAAAATCAAAAATATTAGAATATTGATTGTGATTTATGACTTTTACATCAACACCTTTTTCTGATGCTGTTTTTATACCTAATGCCATAGGATTGTTAGATACCACAGTAGCAAC
>CACFLF010000005.1 GCA_902567115.1 uncultured Alphaproteobacteria bacterium | reverse complement strand
TTTTGCTTTTTTTATCCATTTTATTTTTTCTATATTTTCTTATTAACTTTGACGATTCACCAATTGCCTTCCTTAGACTTTCCTGCCTATCAACAAATTTAATGATCCCCTTATATTGTCTTTCTCTTCTGTCCTTAGCTTTTTGATAAAGACCCGCAAAAAGAAAGATTAACTTTTCTCTTTGTTCAGGTTTCTTTAAAACACCTAAATAAGTATATTTTTTTGCAAATTCCTCTATGACGACTGTTCCGTTCTCCTCACTTAACGTCGGTTCAGATAATATATTAACGTATTCAATCACATCATCATACTTCCACCAATCTTTCAAAGATTCCTCTATAGAAGGACCTTGCCATATTGATCCAAGATTTAATTTAGGATTATACACCTGATCGCACGGCCATTTTTTTGGTGTTTTATCGAGTTCGATCGATAAGGAATCACTGGCTGTCGTGAGCATAATAGTAAAGTAAATAAAGAAATTAAAAATTATTTTTTGCATCATATTTTCTCCCTAATAAAATTATTTAACTATAAATTTACCAACCATTCCTTTACTTTGTAACCTTTCAATTTCAAAATCATATTCTCCAGGCCTAATTGGTACAAACTTAATTTCAATTTCACCCTCTCTCTCAAATTCTATTTCATTAATTACAGGTGCATCCAACTCAATCCCATCTATTTCAATTGAACGAATCCAAATATTTCTAAAAAAATCCTCTGCTTCTAATTCATATTCTTTAAATCCCATACTTGTGATTTCTAATCTATAAGCTTTGCCAGTTTCCATATTAAAAATTTTTTGTGACATATCGTAGTCGCTTTTGTCAGATCCCAAATTTAAGACTAACTTTTTTGACCGAATTGATAAATCACCCTCTGCATTTGACTCGCTTGGCAATTGAATAAATAAAAAGATTATAATCATTAAAAAATTCATTGACTAACTTCCTCCTTTTTTTTGTAAAGAGCCTCTTGCAGGATCATATCCCAAAATTGATAGAATAAGAAATATTACAGTAAAAATTACTATACCTGCAGTATACTCAAAATTAAATTGAGAATACATAGAAAATCTTATAGATTCAACTGCATATGTAAATGGATTATAGAAACATACGTAATAAAGCCATTCACTAGTTTCTTCGATCTTCCAAAGTGGATACAATGCTGACGAGGCAAAAAACATAGGAAAAATAACAAAATTCATAACCCCAGCAAAATTTTCTAATTGTTTTATAGCCGAGGAAAGAAACATACCTAACGAGCCTAACATTAATCCAGTAAATATCAACGCTGGTAAAATTGTAAAATAACCTGTAATCGGAGGTATAATCTCCCAGAAAGACGCAATTATTAGAAAAGCATAAACTTGAAGTATAGAAACAAATACACCAGCAAGTAATTTCGATATTAGCAAAAACCACCTTGGAATGGGACTAACTAACATCGTTTTCATACTCCCCATTTCTCTGTCATAAACCATGGATAATGAGCTTTGCATCCCATTGAACAATTGAATCATTGCAATAAGACCAGGGGCAATATAAACCTCATAGGGAATATAAGTTTCATAAGGAGGTATTATTGCCACACCAAGGACAGACCTGAAACCTGCAGCAAATATTCCTAACCAAACTAAAGGTCTAACGAGTGCCGAAAAAAATCGTTCTTTTTGGTGAAAGAATCTTAATGCCTCTCTTAATACAATTCCTTTAAAACATCTCAAATATATAATCGGTTTCATACTTTCACCCCAACAAGCTTATTGAAGGCATCTCTGATATTTTTTTGTTTCGTTTTTTTTACTATTTTTAATACATCACCCGATTCAACTATTTCTCCTTTATGAATAATTACAACTTTTTCACCTTTGTCAATTTCATCAATTAAGTGTGTTGCCCATAAAACTGCTAGATCTCCTTTTTTACAAAGTGATTTTACATGTTTAAGAATCATTTGCCTTGATCCAATATCTAATCCAACTGTTGGTTCGTCTAGAAGTAGTAATTTTGGTTTATGGAGAAGCGATCGTGCGATTTCAACTCGTCTCCGTTGACCTCCCGAAAGAGAACGTACTTTATTTTTTAATTTTTCAGTTAAATCTATTCTCCGAATTTCTTCTTCAATTCTTTCTTTAGCATCAGCGAAACTTAATCCATGCAAGGACGAATGGTAATGTAAATTTTCTTCGACACTAAGATCCAAATCAAGAGTTGGTTGTTGAAAAACTACTCCAATATTTTTGAGAGCATCTGAAGATTCTTCTCTAACATCAAAATTATGAATTTTTATAGAGCCAGAATTATTGTTGTATAGTCTTGTTATTAGTGAGTAAAGTGTAGTTTTTCCGGCTCCATTAAGGCCCAATAGAACTGTAAAATCTCCTGGATCTATTTTGATACTAACATTATTAAGTGCTTTAAATTCTCCAAAGGTGTGCGAAACATTTTTGATTTGAAGTGCAGTACTCATTAAATTATGACTGATGATATGGTCGTCTAGGACTCAGGACTTATTACCACACCCCAGGGAAAACGACCAACTTTGACAGATTTTTTTACCTTTAGTTTCTCCACATCAATTATAGAAACATCATTACTCACACCATTGGTAGTGAGTAGTGTTTTCTGATCTGGAGTAAAGGCTAGTTGCCAAACTCTTTGACCAACGAGTAAATATTTAATTAGTTCCTTAGTTTTTTGATCAATAACTGCAATTCTATTGGCAGGCCCCAATGCAACGAAAGTATACTTACCATCGTTGGTGTGACGGACGCCAACAGGTTGTATACTCTCTTCATTAACTCCTGGAATTTCGAATCCTATTGTGTGGGTAACTTCTTTCGTTGATGGGTTAATAACTTTGACAGTGCCTCCAATTTCAGCAGACACCCAAACCTCTTTATCATTTGGGGTAAACATAGCTACTCTTGGTCTTGCATCAACTAAAACATTCTCTAGAATATCTAAAGTACTTGTATCGATGAAATGTGCCATATTTGTAGTCTCAGAGGTGTTCACTAAAACTTTGCCATCATTTGTTAAGCCCATTCCTTCTGGTTCTACACCAACCGGTATATCGTCAATGATCATTTTGTCATTCATATCTACAACAGTCACCATTGCGTCATCTTCGTTAGCTATGTAGAGGGTTTCGTCATCAGGTGACAAAATGAATAACTCAGGGTCAGGGCCAGAGGGTAAATAATATTTTAATTTAAGTGTTTCAGCTTCACGCACTTCGACTCTGTCATCATCGGATGCACAAATTAGCACAAGCTTTCCATCCTTGGACATGATTATGCCTCTTGGTCTTTGACCAACTTCGACTGTATTAATTACTTTATTTTTTTTTATATCAATAACGCTTACAGTATTGTCTTTTTCATTTGTTATATAAGCAAGGTTAGCAAAAGAGGTTTTTGCAACAAAAATAAATAATAAACAAAATATAAATCTCATCATTTTATTAATGTATTAAAATTTTCAAAATTTACAAGTAGATTCAGGTTGATCTTTACCCATAGTATCTAATTCACTATCTGGATGAATATAACCTTCCTGCGGGGAAACAGATACCATTGATCTTGGCGCTGCCAATAAAATTGGCTGTCTCATTTGCCCGTTCCATGACCTGAATGAAACTTTTACTCCCTTATATGCCCCAAGACCAAATTTTTCTCCTAACAAATATTTTCTTACATCTTTTACATCATTGCTACTTGTTCTTGTTATAGCTTCTCCAATTGACCGAACTGCAGTCCATGCATGGTAATCAACTTCTGTCATCCATCTTCCACTTTCTCTTCTGAATCTGTTTTGCATTTGCGTTGCTCCCCATTGTTCATGAGTTCTATGCCAAGACGTTGGGGTAAGTCCCTGCGTTCCAACAACTGGACGTGGATCCCAAGTTCTATATGTTAAATATTCACCAAATTCACCTTTTTCGTCTGCAACCACCAAAACATCATATTTTTCTCCTTTTGTAAAAATTGGTACTTCTTTACCTGCTGTACGTCTCAAATCTGCTGAAAAGTCCCAAACTTTTTCTTTTTTAATTTTAATGTTAAATTTTTTTGCTGATTTTTTTAGAGCATCTGCATATTTTCTATCATTTTCATCCGGTCCAGTGACTAAAAACCATTTATTCCATTTTTTTTTTACAAGATATTGTGTTAAAGCATCAGAGAGCATCGAGTAACTTGGTGGGACATGTAGTAGATTTTTTTTACAATTCTCATTCCTTAAAGAATCTGCTTTCGATCTAACATTAAAGATGACAATTTCTTCCGAATTGGATGTTTCAAACAGACTTCTCAATTCTTTTTCATTTAAATCAACAATAAAAAATTTATTTCCTTGGTTTAATAATTTTTGAAATTCACTTTGTAAATTTTCGTTAAGTAAGACTCTATGAAACTCTACTTTATAGTCGTGACCAACGAACCTTCCAGTTGTTAAATTATCCTCAATTGCAAGCTTTACTCCATAAAAACCCTCGTCATCAAGAATAGGATCAAGATTTGAGAGTACCGCAGGAGTTTTTCTTTCCATACTCAAAAAGATGAGTTTGGTTGACAATGTTATTTCTTTTGAAAATTTTTTGTTTCCTCTTTTCTCTCTTTCTTTAAGTCTCTCTAAATCAGCTTGTTTCCTTTCTTCAATTTGTTTAATAGAAAGTTCCCTTGCTTCTAATGTAAAATAGCCAAAACAAAAATAAATTAAAAATATATATAAAAAATAAATTGATCTCATTATTTTCACTACTATAAATAAATTTTAGGAAATGTTAATCTAAAAATCATATGAAAAAAGATAATTCGACCAAGTTAATTAGATCTGGTTTAAAAAGAACTGAGTTCATGGAGACTAGTGAGCCATTATTTTTAACATCTGGCTTTGTTTACAATTCAGCTGAAGAAGCTGAGGATGCATTTAAAGAACGAAAAAAAAGATTCATGTATTCCAGATTTGGAAACCCAACTGTACATATGCTTCAAGATAAATTAGCAGACATAGAAGGTGCAGAAGTGTGTTGGTGTACTTCTACTGGTATGGCTGCAGTTTTTACCATTTTTATGTCATTCTTAAAAAAAGGTGACAGAGTTGTTGCAGGAAGAGCACTTTTTGGAAGTTGTCATCACATACTAACAGAAATTCTTCCAAGGTTTGGAATTGAGGTTGAATTAATAGATGGAAAAGATCTTAATGCCTGGGAAAAAGCTCTTAAAAAAAAAACTTCATTAATTTTTTTCGAAACCCCTTCAAATCCATGTTTAGAAATTATCGACATAGAAGAAGTTTCAAAGTTAGCAAAAAAAAAAGAAGTTTTAGTTGTAGTCGATAATGTTTTTGCTACACCCCTATTACAAAAACCTATAAAACTTGGCGCAGATATAGTTATGTATTCTGCAACCAAGCATATCGATGGTCAGGGAAGAGTTTTGGGAGGAGCTATTCTAGGTAAAAGGGGTTATTGTGATAAATTTATTAAACCCTTCATCAGAAATACTGGTCCATCCATAAGTCCCTTTAATGCGTGGGTATTAATAAAAGGTCTTGAGACACTAGAACTTAGAATTAATCAACAAATGAAAAATACAGAGTTAGTTATAGAGTATTTAGAAAAATCTAAATATATAAATAAGATTTATTATCCCTTTCTAAAGGATTCGCCTCAAGTTAAATTAGCTATGAAGCAAATGAAAGGTGGAGGAAACATTGTTTCCTTCGAAATTAATGCTAAAACTAATGAAAAAAAACAAAAATCATTTTCATTTTTAAATAAATTGTCTTTAATAGACATTTCTAATAATCTTGGAGACACTAAATCCTTAATAACACACCCCGAAACAACAACTCACCATAGACTAAATGAAAAAGAAAAAAAAGAGCTCGGAATTACAAAAAATCTCATAAGACTATCTGTAGGTCTTGAAGATTCAGATGACATAATTGAAGATATTGATAACTCCTTAAAGAATTTAAAATAGTGATAAAATGATAAAAAAATATAACGTAAAAGTTTTTGTTGAATCTACATACCTCGAAGACCATTCAGATCCGTACGAAAATTCCTACTTGTGGTCATATAAGGTTATAATAAAAAATAATTAAAAAAAAAAAATTAAATTAATAAGCAGGCACTGGAAAATATTCGACTCGAATGGCAATTATAGAGAAGTAAAAGGAAAAGGAGTTGTAGGTGAGCAGCCAACGATAGAGCCAGGGGATAAATTTGAATATACGAGTGGAACACCATTGAAAACTAGTTCTGGAATAATGCACGGAAGTTATCAAATGCTAAGTTTCGATGGAGAAGAATTTAAGGTTGATATCCCAGCTTTCTCTCTGGATATTCCAAATCAAGGGAATAACTTAAATTAAGAAATGGAAAATTTAAAATCCTCTCTGTTTGTAATCGGAAACTTATTAGTTTTCTTTTCGATTTATTCTTTCATACCAGGAGTCATAGATTACTTCTACCAAGGAACTGACTGGGTTGTTTTTTTTGTAATTTCTATTGTTTGCTTGTTTACTGGTCTAAATGTTTCTTTTATTTTTAAGAGAAAAGATAAGGATGTAGAGGTTTTATCAGCCTTCCTTCTTACACTGATTTCGTGGGTACTTCTTACATTTATTGGAGCATTACCATTCTATCTTGGAACAACAAGTCTAACATTAATCGATGCATTCTTTGAATCAATGTCTGGACTAACTACGACTGGCGCAACTGTTATTCAGAATCTTGATTCAACATCGAAGTCAATTTTAATTTGGAGAGCAATGCTTCAATGGCTGGGTGGTATAGGTATAATTGTAATTGCAATTGCAATTTTCCCAATTTTAAAGATTGGTGGCATGCAGTTATTTCAAAGTGAATTTAGCTCAAAAGAAGAAAAGGTTCTTCCTAGAACCACAAAAATTGCCACAGGAATTGGATTTGTTTATTTCTTTCTAACTATTATTTGCAGCTTTTCATTATTTGTAGCTGGGATGACAGGTTTTGATAGTGTGGCTCATGGTATGACAATAATTGCAACAGGTGGCTTTTCAACTAAAGACATGTCAATTGGTTTCTTTGATTCAGTTTACATCGAAGTTGTAACAATTTTTTTCATGATTTTATCTTCCTTACCTTTCATTCTATTATTTCAGTCTATTAGAGGAAAGTTGATGGACCTTGTAGCAAGTTCTCAAGTTCGATTTTTTTTAATTTTAATTTTAAGTGTCACAATATTAGTGGCTTTCTGGTTGAAGAGATACTACGAAGTAGATTTTTTTCAATCTTTCAGAATTTCGGCATTTGCCGTCACTTCAATATCCACAGGAAGTGGTTTTAGTACATATGATTTCAGTGTTTGGGGATCATTTACCACCCTTCTTTTTCTTTTTCTGATGCTTGTAGGTGGTTGTTCAGGTTCATCTAGTTGCGGTCTTAAGATTTTTAGAATTCAGATACTTATAAAATCCTCATTAAATTTAATAAAAAAAATAATCCAACCAAGAGGTGTTTTTATCCCTACATATAATTCCAGAGAAATTAGTGAAGATATTCTGACTTCTGTTACTGGTTATTTTTTTTTGTATATTTTTGTTTTTGCAACTCTCAGCCTAGTTTTAGCATTTGACGGACAAGAAATTCTTACGTCCCTGTCTGGTGCAGCCGCCACATTAGCTAATGTTGGTCCTGGGTTAAATGAAATCATTGGGCCAAGTGGAAATTATTCTTCTATTTCAGATTTTACAAAACTTTTTTTAAGTCTGGGCATGCTTATAGGAAGATTAGAACTTTTTCCAATTTTAATACTATTATCGCCACAGCTTTGGAAAAAATAGTTTATATTTTTTTTAAACACCACAAAAGTATCGATTGGTGAGCATATAACCTATTTTCAGCTTCTGCCCAAACTAATGAATTCTCACCATCGATAACCTCATCAGTAACCTCACATCCCCTATGAGCTGGAAGGCAATGCAAAAAATAAGTTGTTCTTCCGGTTTTGTTTAGTAGATCTTTGTTAATTTGAAATTTTTCAAAGTTTTTTAATCTTCTTGGATTGCTTTGCATACCCATAGACACCCAAGTATCTGTAATTATTACATCAGCATCTAGTGCAGCTTCAACTGGGTTTTTGAAAAGTTCAACGTTTCCTGAATTGAAGATTTTTAAAATTTTATTTTCTGGAAAATTTCCAGGTGGACAAGAAATTCTTAAATTGAAATCGAAGTGTTTAGAAGCATGTATCCACGAGTTGCAAACATTATTTCCATCCCCAATCCAACTTAAATTCAGGTTATTGAGAGATCTAAATTTTTCTTGTAATGTCATTATATCAGCAATTATTTGACATGGATGGCTTATATCAGTTAATCCGTTTATTATCGGGACAGTAGAAATTTCTGAAAGCTTGTAAAGTTTCGACTCGTCTGAACCCCTATATGCTATTATATCAACATAACTTGACAAAACTTTCATCGTATCTTCTAGAGATTCACCTCTACCAAGCTGGGAGTCAGAGTGATCCAAAGTAACAACATCTCCATTTAAGAGTTTCATGCCTACATCAAATGATATCTTGGTTCTTGTGGACGGTTTTTCAAAAATAATTGCTAAAATTTTTTTTTCTTTTAATTGTTTTGTTTTATAGTTTTTCTTTAGTCTGTGACTATACTTTAAAATTAAGTCAATATCTTTTTTACTAATTTCATGAAGGTTTAAGAAATGTCTAAATGATTTTTTCATATTATAAGTTTGAAAATGCTTTATCGATTTTTTCGATTGCCTCTTCTACATGTTTCATTTCTAAAATTAAAGGGGGTAACATTCTTATCACATTCTGTCCTGCCTTTACAGTAAGAAGTTTCTCATTAGTTAAAGACTTAATTAGAATTTCATTACTTTCAATTGCCTCTAAACCAACCATTAACCCTATACCTCTAACACCTGAAACTAATTTTGGAAATTTAGTTAATATATTTTCCTTTAAGAGTTTTCTCAAATTAAAACCAATTTCCCTTACATGATCTAAAAATTCTTCATTTAATACAAAATTTAAAACTTCTTCGGCAACAGCCATTGCAAGAGGATTTCCGCCAAATGTTGATCCATGAGAACCCAAGTCCATTGATTTGGAGGTTTTTTTATCCAACAATAATGCTCCAATAGGGAAACCTCCACCTATTCCTTTAGCGATAGCTACTATATTTGGTTTTAACTCCTTAACCCATTCCGTGGCTAAAAATTTCCCCGTTCTCCCAACACCGCATTGAACCTCATCGAAAAATAAGAGAAGATTATTGTCATTAGCTATTTTTTGAATATCCCTTAAATATTCTTTTTTTGCAGGAGTTATTCCACCCTCACCCTGAACTGTTTCAATCATTATCGCAGCTGTTTCTTTATCTACACTCCTTGAGACGGCCTTGCTATCGTTAAATGCGACTTGTTTAAATCCATTTAATACTGGTTCAAACCCCTCTGTTAATTTTGATTTACCACTAGCGGATATAGCTGCATAAGTTCTTCCATGAAAAGAATTTTTTGCGCAAATAATTTTGAATCTTTTTTCATTTACAGCATTAAAATATTTTCTTATAACTTTTATACCAGCTTCAACTGCCTCAGTTCCAGAATTACAAAAAAACACTGATTCAGCGAACGAATTTTCTGTAATTTTATCAGCAACGATTTGTTGATTTTCAATTCTAAAAAGATTTGAACAATGCCATATTTTTTCAGCTTGAGATTTAAGTGCTGATATTAGAGATGGATGACTGTGACCAAGACTGGTAACACCAATACCGCTCGTAAAATCTAAATATCTTGTTCCTTTTTTGCAATAGAGGTAAACTCCGTCTCCATGATCAATCTCAATATTTAGAGGATTATATACCTTTAATATACTCATGATCTTAAGCCATACCCTCTTTTAAAAACATATATTGTAAAAACTAGTAGGAATAAATTGCAAAACAATAAAATTAATAATCCTATGATTATGTTGCTATCACTGTAACCTAAAAAGCCAAACCTAAATCCGTCAATCATGTAAAAAAATGGATTCCAACTGGCTAGAAAATGCCAAAATTTTGGTAATCTGTCTATTGTGTAAAAAGTACCTGAAAGAAATGTTAGTGGCAAAATAATAAAATTTGTAACTGACGCCATATGATCAAATTTTTTAGCCCAGATTCCGCACAAAATTCCTAACAATGACAATAATAAAGACGAAAAAACTCCAAAAATAAATATTATAAAAAAGTTATAAATTTGTATTGAAACAAAAGGATAGATTAATGCTGCAACAGAAAAACCTACTAATAGACCTCTAGTAACGCCACCTAAGCAGTACGAAAAAGTTAATTCTAATTCTGACATTGGGGGCATTAACACATCTACAATGTTACCTTGAACTTTTGAAATTAATATTGAGGAAGATGTATTAGCAAACGAATTTTGCATTATTGACATACAAATTAAACCAGGTGCCAGAAATTGAGAGTAAGAATGACTTCCAGAAACTAAAAAATCTCTATCCATTGATAATGTGAATATCAAATAAAATAAGATAGTAGTCACTGCCGGGGCTAAAATTGTTTGAGCGAAAACATTAAAAAATCTTTTTACTTCTTTTTTATACAGTGTAAAAAAACCAATCCAATTGAATCCTTTAAAACTTTTTATATTATACATAATTCACAAATGTTTAATTTAATAATAATATCAAACATAAACAATGATATCTGACTATTTAAAAAAGTATTCAACCTATTATCTATCAAGGTACAACGTTACTAAAAGAAAATTCGAGGATATATTAAAAAAAAAAATCACCAAGGATTATTTGGAAAAAAAAATTTCTGAATTAGATCATCGCAAGTTTATTCAAGAGATTTTCGGTACCTTAAAATATTTCGAGAAAATTGGTTTTTTCAACGAAGAGCGAATGTTAGAAATTTCATTCGATAGCTTTGTTAAAAAGGGATACTCCAAAAAAAAAATCAAATACAAATTTCTTTCTGCAAAATTTGACAGAGATAAAGCTAATTTATTTTTAAAAAAAAAATTTATGGACGAGACACTTAACCAAACACTTTTAATTAATTATTTAAATAAATCTAATATCGTAGAAAAACAAAAAAAATTAAATATTTCAGATAAACAACTTTTTGATAAAGTATTGTCTAAATTATCTCAACAAGGTTTTGAATATGAAGATTCTATTAATATTCTCAACAAAATAATGTAAAATGGAAATTTTAAACAACATTTTAGAAAAAATTAGTTTTATTAAGGATGTTTCATTTTTAGGTTTCCTTCTCACGAATATATTAACATGTATAGCTGTTCTTGTTTTTTTCGTCATATCAAGGCATCTAATTAAAAAATTAATAATTAAAAAAATTTCTCTAGTTCTGAGCTTTTCTGAAACAAAAATCAAAGAAGCATTTTTAGTATCAATCGAAAAGCCTGTTGAATTCTTTATTGTCTCAGTGGGAATCTTTGCGTCTTCAAGTTTATTAGTTGCTTCTCAAAAAGTTAATTTTTTTTTTCAAAATATTAACCTATCCTTATTTACTATATCAATATTTTGGTTAATTAGTAAAATTATAGAACCTTTTAGCCGTAAAATAAAAAATCTTAAGACAATTTTAACAAAGGACTTGTTAGATTGGTTAATAAGTGCTGTTAAAATAATAATTTTTATTCTTGGGTTTTCTGCTGTTCTTGAGGTGTGGGGAATAAAAGTTGGACCTATAATTGCAGGTTTAGGTTTGTTTGGAGTAGCGGTAGCGTTGGGGGCACAAGATCTTTTTAAAAATTTGATTTCAGGTATTTTAGTATTAGTTGAAAAAAGGTTTAAAAAAGGCGATGTTGTTATGATTGAAAGCATTATTGAAGGGACTGTTGAGAGAATTGGTTTTAGATCAACTGCAATTCGAAAGTTTGATAAGTCTTTGTGCTTCATCCCAAATTACCAATTTGCAGAAAATGCTGTTGTTAATATTACCGAAATATCAAATAGAAGAATAAATTGGATAATTGGTGTAGAATATAAAACCACGATTCTTCAACTTAAAAACATTTGTTCTGATATTGAAAGTTCGATCCGAACTAACAAGAAGGAATTTATTGTTTCAGAATCAACTCCCGTTATTGTTAAAATCAACGAGTTTGCTCCAAGCTCTATCGATATATTAGTAAGATGTTTTACCAAAACCAATGATTATAATAAATTTATCAAAGCCAAGGATGGACTGGCAGTTGAAATAAAAAAGATTATAGAGAAAAGAAGGTGTTCATTTGCCTTTCCATCCCAGTCTCTATATATAGAAAAATAAAGAAATTAACCAAAGCTCTTAAGTTTTTTGTCGAACGTTGACCAAACACCCTCTTTTCCATCCCAATTTCCAGATGTTGCAACTTTAGAATACTCAGTAGCTCTTGCCTCAAAAAAATTAGCATGTTCAACGCCATTTAGTATTTCTGTTAACCAAGGTAAAGGGTGTTCTTTTATCCCAAACATTGGTTCTAAACTAAGTTGTTTAAGTCTCCAGTCGGCTATGTATCTGATATAATTTTTGATATCGTTCGGCTCCATTCCTTCAACTGGTCCCATTTCAAAGGCTAAATCAATAAAATTATCTTCTAATTCAACTACTTTTACACAACATTCATTTATTTCGTTTTTCAATTTTTTGGTCATGCATTTTGTTTCTCTCACAAATTCATGGAAGAGTTTCACCATTCCTTCGCAATGAAGAGATTCGTCTCTAACAGACCATGTAACTATTTGACCCATTCCTCTCATTTTATTGTGTCTTGGAAAATTTAGAAGCATTGCAAAACTTGCAAAAAGTTGTAATCCTTCGGTAAATCCTCCAAACATTGCTACTGTTTTTGCAATTTCGTGATTTGAATCAATGGTAAACTGCTGCATGTAGTCATGCTTATCTGCCATCTCTTTATATTTTAAGAATGCAGAAAATTCCGTATCTGGCATTCCGATTGTTTCTAGCAAAAGCGCATATGCTGCAATGTGAACAGTTTCAATGTTTGAAAAAGCAGACATCATCATCTTTACTTCTGTAGGTTTGAATACCTGAGAATATCTCTCCATATAATTGTCATTTACTTCAACATCAGATTGAGTAAAAAATCTGAAAATTTGAGTTAATAGATTTCTTTCATTATCATTTAATTTAATAACCCAGTCTTTACAGTCTTCACCTAAAGGAACTTCTTCCGGCATCCAGTGAACTTGTTGTTGTCTTTTCCAGAAATCAAAAGCCCAAGGGTACCTAAAAGGCTTATAAGAGTGAGATGAGGTCAAAAGACCTGGTTTTTTATTTTCAATTAAATCGTTTTTGTTTCCGTCCATTTTTTCTCCTTATTTATGTTTAAATTGTTAAAATTATTGACACGACAAACATTCCTCATAATCTGTTTTCTCCTCTACTATATTTTTAGAGGGCCATTGTTTTGTATTGTCGGCTTCTACCCCAGCATAACTTGCTCTTTGTATAGATTTAGATCGGCAATAATACAAACTTTTAATACCTAACTCCCACGCCTTCCAATGAAGCATCATTAAATCCCATTTATCAATATCTGCTGACAAATAAAGATTTATTGATTGACTTTGGCATATGTATGGAGTTCTATCTGCAGCCATTTCTACTATCCACCTCTGATCGATTTCAAATGCTGTTTTGAAAACTGCTTTCTCGTTTTCGCTTAATTCCTTAAGATGGGATATGGATCCATCATTTTCCAAAATACTTTGCCAAATTTTTTCAGTGTTTAGACCTTTCGAATCTAATAAATCCTCCAGATATTTATTTTTTACTGTGAAAGAACCTGAAAGGGTTTTATGTGTGTAGATGTTAGCAGGTATAGGTTCAACGCAAGCACTTGTTCCACCACAAATGATACTAATTGATGCTGTAGGTGCTATCGCTAGTTTGTGACTAAATCTAGCTTTTACTCCCATCTCTGAGGCGTCAGGGCAAGCTCCTCTTTCCATAGCAAGAATCAGTGACGCTTTATCAGCTTCTTTTTTTAAATGCTTGAAGAATTTTGCATTCCAGCTTTTGGCAACTGCACTTTCAAACGGAACGCCTTTTTTCTGAAGAAAACTATGAAAGCCCATGGCTCCGAGACCAACTGATCTTTCCATTTTAGCTGAGTAAATTGCATTTTTCATTGAATCGGGTGCATTATCAATAAAGTCTTCGAGGACATTATCTAAAAATCTCATTATGTCCTCTATGAAGTTTATTTGCCCTGACCATTCGTCCCATTTTTCTAAATTTACGGATGAGAGACAACATACTGCAGTTCTGTCTTTTCCATGATGATCTAAGCCAGTGTGTAGCATAATTTCACTACATAGGTTGGAGGTTCTAACTTTCATTCCAAGCTTTTGCTGATGTTTGGCCATATTTTTATTTACTGTATCCATAAAGACCAAATAAGGCTCTCCGGTCTGCATTCTTGTCTCAAGTATTTTTTGCCAAAGTTCCCTAGCATTTACTTTTCTGAGCGTTTCATTGGTTTTGGGACTTTTAAGACAAAACTCTTTGTTATGTTTAACACATTCCATAAACTCGTCTGTTATGTTAATGCCGTGGTGCAGGTTTAAACTTTTTCTATTAAAATCACCTGAAGGTTTTCTTATTTCTAAAAACTCCTCTATCTCTGGATGATGAATGTCAAGATAGCAAGCCGCTGAACCTCTTCTGAGAGAACCCTGAGAAATTGCTAGTGTTAAAGAATCCATAACTCTGACAAAGGGAATGATACCTGAGGTTTGTCCAGATTTTTTGACTGTCTCTCCAATCGATCTAACTTCACCCCAATATGTTCCTATGCCACCTCCGTTTGACGCAAGCCACACGTTTTCTCCCCATGTTGATAGAATTCCATCAAGACTATCGTGAACTGTATTTAAAAAACAAGATATTGGCAAGCCCCTTTTGGCGCCTCCATTTGAAAGGATAGGAGTTGCTGGCATAAACCAAAGCTTTGAAATATACTCATATATTCTTTGAGCGTGAGCATCATTGTCACTATAACATTTTGCTACCCTCATAAACATATCTTGAAACTTCTCTCCGGGGAGAAGATATCTGTCTATCAGTGTCGCCTTTCCAAAATCAGTTAAAAACTTATCTCTAGAGCTTTCAGTTTGGAGTTGCCTTGGTTTCTGTTTGGGTTCTTTATTCTCTAGTTTTTGTGCTGCTAGATCCAGTATATTTACGTTAGATTGATTCATTTAATAAATTTCCTACTCTTAAAATAAAATTGTGAAACACAACATATAGTAATTAAAGATAAAGTATTGTCAACCAGTAGTATTAAAGTTTTTTTGGCGTGCCCGGAGAGAGTCGAACTCCCAACCTTCTGATTCGTAGTCAGATGCTCTATCCAGTTGAGCTACGGGCACTCAGTAATATTCCATACAATTTTAAATTAAAAATCACTTAATATAAATTTAAATAAATAAAAATTAATTTTATTAAAATTTTTTTTTGTTTATTTTCAAAAATTTATAGGCTATAAATTAAAAAATCGAACTTTTGTTAACAACACTTTTAAAAATGCGAAAAAAATGACCAAAAAATATTTTAACTTTATAGCTTTAGCTCTATTATTCTCAAGCTATTCGTGTACTGGCGTGCAAGAATACGTATTCCCGTCACTTTCTGATGAAGAAGTTGCTGCTCCTCCAGCACTTGAAGAAGTGCCTGAGGCGGTTGAGGAAATAAACCAAGCTAATGCTCAAGAAATACCCCCTTCACAATATGCCCCTCCACCTGCAATGGCTCCGACTCAGGTAGTTAACGACGCAGGACCCACAGGAACGTTTGTGGGAGGTAAGATTAACCAATTTAGAGCAGATCTAACTAGCATTCAAAATGCTATATCATCTCACAACAATGATTTTCTCCGGTTTAAAGATCTCGTTGATGAACAAACATCCGTTTTTCAAGGTTTATCAAGTGCGATCAGGTCTAGACTGCAAATAGGAACTACACCTGGTAACCCTATTTTAGTAGGTCAATGGAATGATGCTCAAAGAGCCTTAGAAGATATTCAAAATAATGTTAACAATCTTCAAATTGTCAATAATAGAGTAACTGCTGACGCAGCTCTAATTGGGCATCTGAAAAATGCAATTGACTCAAGTTTTTTTATTTCTGGAGCAATTGACGAGGACCACAATCAACTTAAAGTTTTAAAAGATGATGTACAAAGAACATCTGTACTTTATGAAAGATTAATGACAGAACTTGAAGAGAAGATTTCACGTGAAATTCAAATACTAAATGACGAAAGACAGTATATGAAAAGATTAGCGGAAGACGTTGAAGTCGGAAAATTTGGAGGAACAGTTAGCACTCCACCCACCAAATCCTCCTCTGGAGCAGTCGAACAGTCAGATGAAACAACTGTCACGAAACCTAAACAAGTAAAAGTAGCCCCAATTAACTATGACAATGCTATACTTGTAATAAAATTTGATGATACAAACTTTGACTATTCAACAGCTTTATTTGAGTCAATCTCTGGCGCGTTAGAACAAATGCCATCTGCCGGTTTTGAGGTTGTTGCCGTCAGTCCATCGGGCGGATCAAGCTACGCAGATCAAGCCAGGGATAGAGCTTCAGAAGTTTTTTCTAAAATAGTGGAAATGGGTGTGCCAACTGAGAGACTCTCCATTGCCTCTTCAACCAGCAACTCTGCTCAGGCTGAAGAAGTTCATATTTATCTCAAAAATTAATATCTTTAACTATCAATAACCCATCACTAGAACACGACAATTTATATTCAATCTGCATGTTATCAATTAGTCTCACTCCATTTATGGATACTGCTATAAAAATTCGTGAAATACAGGGAACTTTAGTAAGTCTAGCCAAATTTTTTTCATTTAAAATTTCTAAATAATGAACACGGTCAATCCCAGATTTTTCTAAAAAGTCTTTGAAATAGTTTAATCTATGGAGTGCAAAATTCCCTTCGATTATTTCTAGATTAATTTGCTTCAAAACTGTTGGGATGTATTTCGCGAGAAGAATATTTTTTCCTAATAATTTATTTCTTGAAGAGAGCGCAATTCCTTCTTTATTTCGTACCGTTGGATAAGACCTAACTTCTGTTTTAAATTCTAAGTCTTTAATTATTTTTTTTATAACTAGCAACTGTTGGTAATCCTTTTCCCCTAAAGTAATAGAATCTGGTTTTATTATATCCAGAAACTTAATAATAATTTTAGCGACTCCTTCAAAATGGCCACTTCTATCAACTCCGCATAGTTTTCTTGCAATATGGCCCAATCTAAATGCAAACTTTACTACGTCTATAATTTGCGCATCCGGTAGAAATAGAACATCCACTTCTTCTGCTAAAAGTTTTTTTTTATCTGACTCAATTGTTCGAGGATAATTATAAAAATCTTTGTCGTCATTAAATTGTAGTGGGTTAACAAAAATGCTAACTACTCGTATTTCTTTAGTATTTTCTGATTTTTTAAATAAACTTGAATGTCCTAAATGCAAGTTACCCATTGTAGGAATAAAATTAATTAGCTTTCCTAATTTTCTTAAACTATCAATTTCTCTTGATAAAGTTTTCTCGTCACTTATTAATAACATTGATTTTTTTTTGGATATTTTCCATTTAAAACCTCTAAAGAAAATTTTTTAACAGCTTGTTTTGCTACAGGAAAAAAATCAAAGTACTTTTTTGAAAATTTTGTTTTCAATTCGGTCATTCCCAAAATATCCTCTGTAACTATTATTTGTCCTCTACAACATTCAGATGCTCCTATGCCTATTATTGGCAAATCACTAACCTTTATCAATTCATCTACAACCTTCTTGAGAGTACATTCAACAACCACAGAAAAAACGCCAACTTTTTTTAAAATACTTATATCTTTAAAGATCTGTTTTTTTTCTTTTTCACTTTTACCATATACCTTCGGTCTACCTGTAATTGATTGTGGAAGCATTCCCAAGTGTCCCATCACTTTAATTTTATTTTGAGTTAAAAACTCTATAGTATCAGCAACCTTTTCGCCTCCTTCTAATTTTACTGCCATAGCACCGGAAGAGGAAATTATTTTTCTTGCATTCTCTAATGCCTTATGTTTCGACGTCTCGTAAGTTCCAAATGGCATGTCAACAACGATAAAAGCTTCTTTAGTGTTTTTAACTACCGATTTTGCGTGTCTTATGATCATATCCATGTCGACATTTCTTGTTGTTTTATGCCCGTAAAGCACAGGACCAACTGAGTCTCCGACAAGTATTATATCTGCACATTTATCGGCAATTTTCGCTATCGGGGCAGTGTAAGCTGTTAGACACACAATCTTAGATTTTGAAAAAATCTTCTTTAACGAATTTCTTTTTTTTCTTTTGTTCAAAATGTTCCTTAAATAATTTTTGTTTAATGAGGGTCTAAATAATTTATACTTTTATTTATGAAAAAAAAATAATTTTTTTCCTATTTTCCTTCTTCTCTATTTTAATAAAGGAAGCATGGAGTGATGACATTTATCAATCTATTCAACCAGAAAAATCTTCAGAGGTAAAAATTGAAAAAAGTCTTAAGTCGGGAACATTCAAACATTTTGTTGTTGTCACAGCTAATGATTACGCCACTAAAATAGGTTACGATATATTGGAAAAAGGCGGAACTGTTGCAGATGCTGCCGTTGCAATTCAATTAACTTTAGGTTTAGTAGAACCGCAATCATCTGGTCTGGGCGGTGGAATATTTCTTACTTTCTATAATAAAAAGACAAACAAAACTTTAAGTTTTGACGGAAGAGAAAAAGCACCAAAAATCTTTAAAGAAAATATTTTTTTAAATAAAGATGGAAATCCAAAAAGATTTTTTGAAGCTGTTGTTGGCGGTTCATCCGTTGGAACTCCGTCAACCTTGAAAACTTTATATAGTTTTCATAAAAGTTATGGTAGGCTTGATTGGAGTGAAGTTATAAAACCGGTTATTGAATTTTCTTCAAACGGTTTCTTACCCCCAGACAGGCTGATCAATGCGGTAAATAAAGAAAAATATTTATTCTCTTTATATCCTGACTCAATTTATAAAAGTATAAAAACTAATCCTAAAAAAAAATTTTTTAACAACGATTACACTAAAACATTAGAAATAATTTCTGAAAATATGCAAAGCTTTTATGAAGGTAGAATTGCTCAAGATATCGTATCTGTTGTAAATGAGTCAAATAATCCTGGATTTTTAAATCTTGATGATTTGAAACTATATACACCTGAAAGAAAAGCTGCATTATGTAGAACACTCAAAAATAATTATAAAATTTGTGGACCTAGTCTACCCTCCTCTGGAACAATATGCATTATACAAGCTCTAACTTTATATGAATTTTACGAGGAAAAACTAAAAAATAACGTCAACGAATTACTTGAAATTCTTAATTTTGTATATTCCATCAGAGATGATCAACTGGCGGATCCTAAGTTTGTAGATGTAAATATTGAAAAGTTGCTTAGCGAAAAATATCTTGTGGAAACTTATGAAAAGTTCAAAAAATTTAAAAAAAAATCTTTTATTCATAATTTTGAAGAGGTCTTTAGCTCAACCACACATTTTTCTTTAGTTGATAAATTTAATAATGTATTATCAGCAACTTCGAGCATTGAAAGTTCATTTGGTTCTAGATTATTTACCAATGGATTTTTTTTAAATAATCAATTAACAGATTTTTCATTTAAAATTACTGATGATTCAGGTGTTTTAATTAAAAATCGACCTCAAGCTGAAAAAAAACCATTAAGCTCTATGTCTCCCTTAATTATATTTGACAATAATAAAAATTTTTATATGACAGTTGGTTCACCAGGCGGCAAAGCAATTATTTCTTACGTATTTAAATCGCTTATCTCAACACTGTATCTAAATAAAAATATCGAAAGAGCAATCAACGAGCCAAATTATATCAAAATCAAAGATAAGATATTTGTTGAAACTGATTCATTAAGAGACATTGTAAAACAAAATGCATTAAAAAGGAATTTAACAAGCGGACTTGCAATCATAATTAAAAAAAAAAAGAATTTCGAAGCAGTAGCTGACTCTAGAAGAGATGGGACAGTTAGAGGAAATTAACAAATTAATTTACAAAAGTATTTTTCTGTTATAAACAATAATGAGGAAATATTATGAAAAGAACATTTCAACCAAGTAATAGAGTCAGGAAAAACAGACATGGCTTTAGATCAAGAATGTCGTCGTCCGGAGGAAAAAAAGTCCTTGCGAGAAGAAGACAAAAAGGAAGAAAAAAAATCTCCGCCTAAAACTTGTTATGTTTTAAAAAAGCGAGCAGAATTTCTTGATATAAGAAAAAAAGGCAAAACCATTTACGCCAAATTTTTTATAATAAATTATTTTTTATCCTTTCAATCAGGTTTTTATTTCGGCTTAACAGTGTCTAGAAAAATTGGCAATGCTGTTAAAAGAAATTATCTAAAAAGAATTATCAGGAGTATTGTAGTAAATAACCTTAGTTCAATGCCAAAGAACACAAAACTTGAAATAATTCCAAAAAAACAGATAGAAAAAAAAAAGTATTCAGAACTTGAAAAAGATTTTTTGGATGCGGTAAAAAATTTAGTAATTTAATATATTGAAATATAAAGTACTATCATATATTAATATTACCGTTGCACATGGATAATCAAAAAAATTTATTATTAGCAGTTGTCTTCTCATTATTTGTGCTCATTGGCTATGACTTCTTCTTTAATCCAAAGACTCAAATAAAAACACAAGAGGAACTGCCAAAAAATCCTGTTGTAGTTCCAAAGACCGATGAAAATATTCCTACCTTAGAGAGTAAAGAGTCGATATCAATAGGGAGAAATAAAGAAAAGAGAATAAACTTTGAGTCTAAAAGACTTGAAGGTTCAATTAATTTGTATGGAGCAACATTTGATGAACTTTTTCTTAAAGACTATTTTAGAACTATCGGAAAGAATGAAAAAATTCAAATCCTATCTAATGTAAACTCAGAGAAACCATATTTTTTAAGACTAGGCTGGGCATCAACTGACAGATCTTTGGAAATGCCCGGAAAAGACTCGCTTTGGAAAGCAGAAAAAAATGAATTCAAAACAGGTGAAGAAATCAAACTTTCTTGGAACAATGGTAAAGGGATAGAGTTTGAACGAAAAATAAATGTAGACGATAATTTTATGATTTCAGTCGAAGACGAAGTGATCAATAAATCAGGTAAGACTGTTGAAATCACTAATTTTTCATATCTCAGAAGAAAAAATTATAGACCGGCTAATAAATTTTTTATTCTTCACGAAGGACCATTGGGGGTTTTTAATGACACTCTCAAAGAGGTTACATACGATGAAATAGAGGAAGAAAATGAGATAGTGGAAGTTACTAAAAATGGTTGGATTGGATTTACTGACCATTATTGGCAGGTTGCTATTTTTCCTGAAAACGATAAACCATTTAAAGCAAGATTTAAAAATCTCGAAAATAATCCAAATTCGGTTCAAATTGATTTTATAAACGAATCTATTCAATCACTCCCCAATGACGGAAGTATGAAAATTAAATCATACGTATTTGCTGGAGCTAAAGAAGTTCCATTAATAGACAAATATATTCAAGAACTAAAAATCAACAAACTCGATTTGTCAGTAGATTTTGGATGGTTTTACTTTCTTACAAAACCACTTTTCTATGCCCTACACTTCCTATCAGGACTTTCAGGAAACTTCGGAATAGGAATAATAATTCTTACCATTTGTATCAGAGTTTTGCTTTTTCCATTAGCAAATAAATCTTTTAAATCAATGAATGCAATGAGAATATTAACTCCAGAAATCCAAAGATTAAGAGAAAGATATAAAAACGATAAAGCTAAGATGAATCAAGAAATGTTTGCAATGTATAAAGAAAAAAAGATTAATCCTGCATCTGGTTGCTTGCCAATATTAATTCAAATACCTATCTTTTTCGCACTTTATAAAGTTCTTTTTGTTTCTATTGAGATGAGACATGCACCATTTTTTGGATGGATAAAAGATTTGTCTGCACCCGATCCAACAAGTTTGTTTAACCTTTTTGGATTAATTCCATGGGATCCCCCAATGTTTTTAACAATTGGTATTTGGCCAATATTAATGGGGCTTACAATGTATCTTCAACAAAAGATTAACCCACCACCACCTGATCCGATTCAAGCTAAAATATTTATGATGTTACCATTTATTTTTACTTTCTTATTGGCCACCTTCCCCTCTGGAATGGTTGTTTACTGGACAATTAATAATATACTTTCTATTGCTCAACAGTATTTTCTTTTAAAGAAACAAAAAGCCGATAATCCGGTTAGTTGACAAATGCCTGAGAACTGGAAATTCTTAACTGAGGCTCATAAATTTACTGATCTACCACAAGACGAAATTCCTGAAATAGTTTTCTGGGGACGCTCAAATGTTGGAAAGTCTTCTTTGATTAATTCTATTACAAATTTAAAAATTGCTAAGACTTCAAAAACACCAGGTAGAACTAGATCTTTAGTTTTTTTTGAATTGAAAGGAAAATTCAGAATTGTTGATTTTCCAGGATATGGATTCTCCAAAATTTCAAAAGGTGATGAATTCAAACTTAATAAACTCGTGGACTTCTACGTTAAAAAAAGAAAAAATATCTGTAAATTTCTTGTCTTAATCGACTCTTTGCATGGATTTAAAAAAATTGACGAAGATATAATTAGTCAATTGAACATTTTTATTAAAAAAAAAATTTTCATAGTTTTTACGAAACAAGACAGACTTAAAAATAAGTGCCAACTTGATCATCTTAGAAATTTAAATGATATTGCGGATAAAAAATTAAATAAAAAGTTCTTTAATACAAGCATAAAGCAAGTTAATACTATTATTTTACTGAAAAAATTCTTAATGAGTTCCTAATAATTATAATGAAAATTTCCAAAACAAATACTCAAGACTTAATAAATAAAGCTACAATCCTCTCAAAAGCATTACCATTCATGCAGAGATATTCAGGTAAAAATATAACCGTTAAGCTAGGGGGAGCTGTGATGGGAGAAAAAAATCTTAGCTCAAGTTTTGCCAAAGATATTGTGCTTCTAAAACAAGTTGGAATCAATCCAGTTGTTGTCCACGGAGGGGGGCCAAAAATAAAAGATATGCTTGATAAGCTTGGAGTTGAGAGTAACTTTATAAATGGCTTGAGAGTAACTGACAAAAAAACCATGAAAATTGTTGAAATGGTATTATCCGGCTCAATCAATAAAGAAATTGTAATGGAAATTAATAAGGAAGGAGGAAGAGGTATAGGTTTATCTGGAAAAGATGCATTATTGGCAGAGACAAAAAAAATAAAAATACCCCGTTCAAACTTCAAAGCCTCTAAATTATCAGATATTGGTTTTGTAGGACAACCACATAAAATTAATAAAGAACTTTTAAGATGGCTACTTCAATCTAATCTAGTCCCAGTTATTTCGCCAATAGGATTTGATAAGAGTTTTGAAACCTTCAACATTAACGCTGATATTATGGCTGGCAGCGTCGCTTCAAACATTAATTCTGAAAGATTAATTCTTTTGACTGACGTTGACGGAGTTCTCGATAAAAAGGGTAATTTATTAACGGAGATTTCATTAAAAGATATAAAAAAACTTATTAAAAACGGAACTATATCAGGAGGAATGATACCTAAAATCGAGACCTGTGTGAACGCTGTAAGAGAGGGTGTAAAAGCTGCAGTTATATTAAATGGCAAAGTTCCACATGCCATTTTATTAGAAATTTTTACTGAACGAGGCGTAGGTACTTTGATCACCAGCTGATGTTAATTCAAAATTTAGCAAAAAAGAAAAATTGGTTATTTGATTTAGACAATACATTGTATTCACCAAATCTAGGAATATTTTCTCAAATTGACGAAAGGATGAAAAAATTCATTTCGATAAAACTTGAGTTATCCGAGACAAAATCTTTTATATTACAGAAAAATTTTTATAAGAAATATGGAACAACACTCTATGGATTGATGAAGCATTATAAAGTTGATCCCCAAGAATTTTGTAATTATGTTCACAATATTAATTTAAACAATTTAAAACACTCCAAAATTTTAAGAAGTAAACTCCAAGCTCTCCCTGGTAGTAAAATCGTATATACAAATGGTGATTATAAGTATGCAAAAAAAATTTTGAGATGTTTAGGAATCGAAGATCAGTTCTTAGACATTTTTGATATAACAAAATCAAATTATATACCAAAGCCAATGAAATCATCACTTAATAAATTAATAAAACAATATGAACTAAACCCTTTGGAAACTGCCTATTTTGACGATTTAGAAAAAAATCTTATGTCTGCATCACTAAAGGGTTTTACTACTATACATATTTCAGAGAAATCAAGTAGTGAATCTCGATCTTACATTGATTTTAGATTTAAAACTGTAATAAATGCTTTAGATATGATAAGTAAAGTTTTATAAATTATAAAAAAATATGAATTCAAACGTTAAACAAGAAATTGAAAAATATTGGGAAGAAAGAGAAAGTTTAAATTTTTCTGATCCAGATATTAAAAAAAATATATTTAGTGTTCTCCAACTACTCGACTCTGGTGAAATAAGAGTTTGCGAAAAAAAAAACGATAATTGGATTACAAATGAATGGATAAAGAAAGGAATCTTACTTTCATTTAAAACTCAAGATAATGTAATCTTTTCCAGTGGGATTTCAAATTCGAGAAGAGGCCAATATAGCTGGTTTGATAAAGTTTATCTTAAAACATCTGGTTGGGTCGAAGATGAATGGACAAAAAGAAGTTTTAGATCTGTTCCTGGAGCAATAGTAAGGTATTCAGCTTTTGTTGCAAAAAACGTTGTTTTAATGCCTTCATTTTTAAATTTAGGTGCTTTTGTTGATAGTGGTTCAATGATTGACACTTGGGCAACTGTAGGTTCCTGCGCTCAGGTTGGAAAAAATGTTCACATTTCCGGTGGAGCAGGTATAGGTGGAGTTTTAGAACCCTTGCAGGCTAACCCTGTAATAATTGAAGATAATTGCTTCATTGGCGCAAGATCAGAGATAGCTGAGGGTGTAATTGTTAAAGAAGGAAGTGTAATTTCAATGGGCGTTTATGTTGGTGCATCCACCAAGATTGTAGATAGAGAAACAGGAGAGATTTATTTTGGAGAAATACCAGCATATTCCGTTGTGGTTCCTGGATCTTTACCGGGAAAAAACCTTAAAAATGGAGAAATCGGTCCCAGTTTATATTGCGCAGTAATTGTAAAAAAAGTTGACGCAAAAACAAGATCAAAAACGTCAATTAACGATCTTCTTAGGTCATAATGGATACAATTGAGTTATCATCAAAGCTTATAAAATTTAAGAGTGTAACGCCTGATAATTCTGGAGCGATAGATTATATTCAAAAAGTTTTAAAGAAAAAAAAGTTTAACTGCCACATACTAGAGTCTGGGGCTAACAAAATTAAGAATCTTTATGCATCATTCAAAGGGGGCGAGGGACCAAATCTTTGTTTTGCAGGTCACACTGACGTTGTACCTCCAGGTGATCTAAAAAAATGGAAAACCAATCCTTTTGAACCTTATATAACAAATGGAAGATTGTATGGGAGAGGAGCGAGTGACATGAAAACGGCTATTTCGTCTTTCATGGTTGCTACAGAAATCTTTCTTGAGGAGAATAAATTTGCCTTTGATGGAACCATTTCTTTTCTTATAACTTCAGACGAAGAGGGAGAAGCAGAGTTTGGAACTAAAAGTCTAATAAAATGGATAAAAACAAAAAAAAAAAAGATTGATTATTGTTTAGTTGGTGAACCAACTAATCCAAATAGACTCGGTGAAATGATTAAAATTGGGAGAAGAGGAAGTATTAATTTTTTGTTAGAAGTTCTTGGGGAACAAGGACACGTCGCTTACCCTGAAAAAGCAGATAATCCAATAGATAATTTAGAAAAAATATTTAAAGAACTTCATAAACCTTTTGATTCAGGATCAAAAAGGTTTCAACCTACAAAATTAATTATTACATCTATTGATTCGTCAAACTTCACATCAAATATTATACCTGGAAAAGTTGAAATAAGATTCAATGTCAGGTTCAATGATAAATTTAATTCGCAACAAGTTATTAGTCTTATAAAAAAAAGGATCAAATTAGTGACAACAAAATATAAACTCTACTCGAAAGTTTCTGGCGAGTCTTTTTTTAACTATTCTAATATTCTAACAGATTCACTTGTTAGATCGATAAAAACAGTTACAAAATGTAACCCAATATTAAGTACCACTGGCGGAACCTCAGATGCGAGATTTATCTCAGAAATATGCCCAGTCGTAGAATTTGGTCTAGTAGGAAAAACAATGCACAAAGTAAATGAAATGGTTGAGATAAGAAGTATTGATAAATTAACCAAAATCTACCATCAATTCATTAAAAATATATTTCTAAAGAACAAGTTTAATAAGTAACTTTTTCCAAATAAAGTCCGCACGATGGCGCCGTTGGCCCGGCTCTCGTTCTATCTTTAGATTTCAAAATTTCTGAAACTTTCTCATCGTCCCATTTTCCTATACCCACATTCACCAACGTTCCAATGATAATTCTAACCTGGTTATGTAAAAACGATTTACCAAAAACTCTAATTTCAATATTGTCTTTATTTTTTTTTATTTTTATTGCTTCTAACGATCGAATTGAGGTTTTAGCCTGACAATTTATTGAGCGAAATGCGTTAAAGTCTTTTTTTCCAATTAATACATGAGATGCCTCTTTCATTTTGCCAGTATTTAATAATTTTGGGAAATGCCATACTCTATTTTCTAAAATAAATGATGGCGTTGGTCTATTTAAAATTTTATACAAATAAATTTTTTTTTTCACGGAGAATCTTGAATGAAAGATTGCAGAAACCTTTTCAGATTTAAGAATTGTTATTTTATTTTTCGATTTTTTAAGTAAATAATTTAATGCATTTGATATTTTTTTTGTTTCAATATGTGATTTTTTTAGGTCAAAATGTGCAATCTGTCCAAAGGCGTGCACACCAGCATCAGTACGTCCAGAAACATAAATTTTTATTTTTGAATTAAATAGTTTTTCTAGACAAATTTCTATTTCTTCTTGAATGGATCTACCATTTTGTTGTTTTTGCCAACCTACGTATTCACTACCATCATACTCAATTGTAAGTTTAATTCTTCCCATCAACAAAATTCTGAAATTGAAATTTTATTTCCGTTTAAAAAGTCAACTGCAGAAATTGGTTTTTTTCCATTCCTTTGAAGAATTTTTATTTTCAAGAAATCTTTACCACATCTAACCCCAAGATCTTCGTCTACTCCACCAATCTTAAGTTTATCCTTTTTTTGGTAATCTTTTTCTTTAATTATGTTGGCTTTAAGGATTTTAATTCTCGTGTCTGAATTTCGAATAATTGTCCAAGCCCCAGGTTTGGGACTAAAGGCCTTAATTTTTTGATTAATTTCATGAGCATCTTTCTCCCAATTAATTTGTGCTTCATTTTTTTTTATTTTTTCGGCATATGTTACAAATCTTTCATCCTGATACACATAATTAACTTCATCATTGATAATTTTAAGAATTGCATCTCTCAATATTTTTTTGCCAAAGAAAACTATCTTCTTGTACACAGTTTCGTAATTATCGTCATCTTCAATAATAATTTTTTGCAAAGTTATTATTGGACCTGAATCGAGTTTTTCATCTAGCCTCATTATACATACACCTGTTTCTTTATCATCTGACAAGATAGCTCTTTGAATTGGTGCCGCCCCTCTCCACCTTGGTAATAATGAGGCATGAACGTTAATACTAAGATAATCTGGGATATTTATAATTTCTTTTGTTAAAATATTTCCATATGCAACTATAATATTAAAATCAATTTTTTTTTTTTTTACATAGTCTAAAAATTTTCTGTCTTTAATATCTGCAGGAGTTAAAACGTCAATTTTATTCTTTAAACCCCATTCATGAACAGGTGAAATTTTAACTTTTTTCCCCCTTCCAGAAGGAATTGGTGGCTTAGTAACAATATATGAAATTTTAATATTCTGAGAAAATAACTCTTCTAGGAAGCTTAATGAAAACTCTGATGTACCGTAAAATCCAATGCACAGTTTATTTAGACTCTTCATTATTTTTTTTTTGAATTTTTTTAACCTTTTCGAGAGCTCTTTTTTTTTTTAATTTCGATAAATAATCTATAAATAAGATTCCATCCAAATGATCGATTTCATGTTGAATACAAATTGATAGCAAGCCAGAACATTTCTTCTTTTTTTTTTTTCCTTTCAAGTCATACCATTCAACCTCTATTTCAGACGGCCTTTTAACATCCGCATAATATCCAGGAATAGATAGACACCCCTCCTCATTAATTAACCTCTCAGGTGACGAACTTAAAATTTTAGGGTTTACTAAAGTCATTGGATTTGATTTTCCATCCTCTTTGAGGTCAATCACAACAATTCTTTTGTTAATACCCACTTGGGGCGCGGCTAAGCCAATACCGTTTCCTGAAGCAACCAAGGTATCAAACATGTTTTTCACAATGCTTTTAAGATACTCGTCAAAAGCTTCAACATTTGTTGATTTGTACTTTAATCTTTTATCAGGTATTATTAATATATCCAAAACACTCATTAAATTTTACTATGATAATTACTAACCAGGTTTTTTATATTATTATTCTTTTGTTATTGATTGTCTTATTTTTACAATTTTTTATATCAAACAACAATACAAAAGAGAGAATTAAAATTCTATTGGAAAAACAATCAATAATTGAGCAATCAATATCAGATTTAATTATAAGAAATTTCGACAAAATTGATTCAAAGTTCGATAAATCATCTTTTGAAAATCATAACAACTTAAGTCAAATTAGAGAAAAAATGTCCTTGATTGATAGGGCTCAACAAAATATTTCAAGTTTAACCGAGAACGTTGTTGATTTAAAAAACTTTTTATCAAATACAACCCAAAGGGGAAGGTTCGGCGAAATGTTACTTGAAAATTTAATCAAGGATCACCTCCCCAAAGACCATTACGAGTTTCAAAAAACATTATCAAATAGCTCAAGGGTTGATTGTATGATTATGTCACCAGGTTCTCTTAATAAAACTTGTATTGACGCTAAATTTCCAAAAGAAAGTTTTGAAAAATTCCAAAAGTCAGTTTCAAAAGACGAAAAGCTTAAGCTTCTTAAAAAATTTAAATCTGATATCAAAAATCATATTTCAGCAGTTCAAGAAAAATATCTTATTTCAGGAGAAACTTCAGATATTGCTTTAATTTTCATTCCTAGCGAACAAGTCTATTTAGAAATATTTAGATTATTTCCAGAACTTAGCGAAACATTTTACATGACAAAAGTTTTTCTAGTTTCACCCACAACTTTGTGGATAATTCTGAATTCGATTGAAAGCCTTATAAGAGATAAAAAAATCCAGAATAATGCAACTTTTATTTTTCAACATTTGAAAGAATTAAATACAGAATTAATCAGGCTTGAGAGTCGTATTAAAAAGATGGATAGTCACTTTTCTAGTGCCCAGGTTGATCTTAACGACATTTTGATAACCTCAAAAAAAATTTCAAATAAACGAGAAAAATTATTGAAATTAGACGATTCTAACTAATTTTTTTTATTTCAGATCGAGAAATAAATGCTGTTGACATTGTATTATAATCTAACAGATCAAGTTCACCTCCAATAGGAATTCCTTGAGCCAATCTTGTAATTAAAATTTGAAATTTTGAACACTCATCAGCAATATATTGTCCGGTTATTTGACCTTCCGTAGTAGCATTGGTAGCTATTATTACCTCCTTGACAGAACCAGATTCTAACCTTTTTAATAATGAAAAAATGTTGAGTTGATCAGGTCCAACTCCGTCCATTGCTGACAAAACACCACCTAAAACATGGTAAGTTCCATTGAACGCTTTGCTTTTTTCGATTGCCCATAAATCTCCTATGTCCTCGACAATACATAATTTTCCATTTTTTCTTTTATCATCAGCGCATATGTTACAAGGATTAACCACATCAACATTTCCACATAAATGGCAATAAGAAAGCTCTGATTTAACATTTTCAATGGTTGTCATTAAAGTTGGGATGATCTTTTCTTTATTTTTAAGTAAATAAAGTACTATTCTTCTTGCAGATCTTGGACCTAAACTAGGTAACTTTGAAAAAATATTAATTAATTCTCCAAGAGATGACATACATCTAAAAAGGTAACTTTAAACCAGGAGGTAAGCCCATACCACCAGAAATCGAACCTAACTGATCATTTGTATTTTCAGCAATTTTCTTATTTACGTCGTTTAAGGCTGCTATAATAAGATCCTCTAAAACTTCCTTTTCGTCTGAATTAACAATTGAAGGGTCTATAAAAAGATTCTTAACTTCGTGTTTTCCATTCATTACAATTTTAACAGCTCCTCCACCAGAGCTTCCCTCAATTTCAGTATCTTCTATTTTTTTTTGCATTTCAGCCATTTTTTCTTGCATTGCTTTTGCTTGTTTCATTATTTGTGACATATTATTCATTTTCTTCCCTTTTCATTAATTTATCATTTTCTAGTTCCTGTATTGAAATTACTTCAGAAGATGGAATGATTTCAAGAATTTTTTTTATAAAGTTATCATTACATATTTCTATAATCTTATTTTTTTCAATTGTTCTTTCGTACTCTTTTAAAGACTGAAAGCCTTTTCTACTTGATAAAGTTATTGTCCATCTTTCTTTTTCAATCTCACTTATAAGTTTAGATGCTTTCCATAAAATCTTTCTTGAATCTTTATTTTCAGATATATTTTCAAGCTCAATTTCCCTGATATTGTTATTGTCTTTAATTGTGACTAATTTAAATGAGGTTCTTAGGTGATGGGCTATCAGAATTTCTGATTTATTTTCAATTTTGTCTACAATTTTTTTAAATCTTGCTAAATTATTTATTTTTGCATCTGTTTTGTTTTCTGTTTCAATAATTTTTTTAGGTTTTGGCTCTAATGCTAGATTACTTATGGTTTCTGTGGTGTCTAAATCATTGGATTTTTTAATTGTGTTTTCAGAAACATTTGATTCTGTTTTGGTTTTAGCCTTAATCTCAATTTTATCTTCATTTTTAATTGATTCATTTTCTTTAAGTAATTCAAAAGGTGTCGGAACCAAAGAAATAAAGCATAGTCTCATTATAGTCATCTCAAAAAATTGTTTTTCGTCAAAACAGTTATTAATTTCATTAATATATTTTTGCATGAGTTCCCAAAATCTAATTAAAAAATCCATTTCAAAGTTTTTAGCAATAAATTCAACGGTTTCTAAAATTTTTTTATCAAGGTGTAAACTTTCAATATCAACTTCACTTTTAATTCTAATTGAATGGTAGGTTAAATTCATCAACGTTTGGCTTAAAATTTTTACAGAGGCCCCTTTGCTGTATAAATCTTCGAATATATCTAACGCAACTTTTGGATCCCCTTCAAATAGAGCTCTCAGTAGTTTTAAAACCAAATTGTTGTCAGATAAACCTATAACGGTTTTAATATTCTGAATTCTAACTGGATTTCCTCTTGTAAGAACATTGTCAAGAATTGACAAAGAGTCCCTCACAGAACCTTCAGCAGATTGGGCTATTAAATTGCATCCCTCTAACTCAATCTCAAAACCCTCTTTTTTTGAAATCTCTTTTAAAAAATGACCAATTAAATCTGTATCGACTCTTTTAAGCTGAAAGCGTTGGCACCGTGAAAGAATTGTTAGTGGGATTTTCTCAGTTTCCGTCGTCGCAAATATAAATATAACATCTATTGGAGGTTCTTCTAAAGTTTTTAGTAATGCGTTGAAAGCAGCTTTTGATAACATGTGAACTTCATCTATTATAAAAATTTTTTTTTTGGCAGAGACTGGTTTATAATTGACGTTATCTATTATTTCCCTTACATCAGCAACACCAGTTTTACTTGCTGCATCAATCTCCACTACATCAATATTATTCCCAAAATCAATAGATTCACAATTTTTACAATTGCCACAGGGGTCAACCATTTCCTTACTGAGGTTCAGACAATTAACGATCTTTGCTAATATCCTTGCAAGTGTCGTTTTTCCCACTCCTCTTGTACCAGAAAATAAGTAGGCATGAGCAATTCTGTCTAACTTGACTGAACCCTCAATTATTTTACAGGTTTCTTCTTGACCGATTATTTCTGATAACTTTTGTGGTCTATATTTTCTTGCTAATACTATATAATTGTTAGAATTCTTCATAAAAAATCAAAAAAAGGAGCTGAAATTTAACCCAATAGAAAACGTTACGGCTGCTTCTTTTCAGTTCTGACCGGATTGGCGAACCTATTGCCTAAATTCAACTCCCGTTTAAACTTATCATTAAACTTTTTACTTTTAAATAATATTATTTTCTAAATTTTGAGGCTTCATAAAAACCAAGTATTCTAAATTTGGATGAAAAACTTTTAAGAACTTTCAATGCTTTCTTAAAGCTTCTGTTGTCAGGATGCGATTCAACATCAATTATAAAAGAAAACTGTTTAAAATCTTTATTTACAAAAAAACTTTCTAATCTTGTTAAATTGATACTGTTTTCTGCAAAACCTCCCAAAGCTTTATATAAAGATGCTGGAATATTTTTCGTATTAAAAACAATAGATGTGATTACCTTTCGATCCATATTTATTTTTGGACTACTCTTTGAAAAAACTAAAAATCTAGTTATGTTATCTCTTCTGTCTTGCAGATTTTTTTTTAGTATTCTTAGCTCATAAATTTCAGATGCTAGCATGGATGCAATTGCAGAAATATCTGAATCCTGACTATCTCTTACAAATTTTGCTGCCCCTGCAGTATCAATATAATTTACAGGTTCCAGTTTCAATTTCTTAATATTAGCTCTACACTGAGATAAAGCATGAGTATGACTATATACTTTGTTAATATTTTTTAATGAAACATTTTTTTTTGACATAAGATGATGTTCAACCTTGTGATAATGTTCAGCAACTATTTTCAATTCAATTTTCTCTAACAACAAATGCATATCAGCTACTCTTCCTGCA
>CACFLF010000004.1 GCA_902567115.1 uncultured Alphaproteobacteria bacterium | reverse complement strand
AGGTTTGGATTTTGAGAAAGACAGAATAATTGAAATCGGATGTTTAGAATTAATAGACGGAATTTTTACAGGAAATAAATTTCACCAATATTACAAACCTGACGAAATTGAAATAAGCAGCGAATCAGAGAGAATACACGGTTTAAGCACTGAATTTCTATCAAAATTTAGTACATTTCAAGACGAAATTGAGAAATTTATGTCATTTGTTGGGGAATCTCAATTAATTATTCACAATGCGCAGTTTGACATCACAATGATCAATAATGCATTAAAAAGATCAGGCAAAAGTCCAATTAACACCGAATCGACAATTTGTACTTTAGAAATTGCAAAAAAAAAGTTTCCAGGAAGTAAAAATAACTTAAATGCCTTATGCAGAAGATTTGGTATAAGCTTAGAAAGTAGAGAAAAGCATGGTGCATTAACCGATTCTTTTCTTTTACTTCAAGTTTACAATGAACTCCTGGGAGGAAAACAACAAACTCTTAGTCTCAAAATAGAATCAAATACAAAACAAACAATTAAATCATTCAACAACGAAAATAACAAAATTGTTTGTGCTACAATTTCGCCTGAAGAAGAAGAAAGTCATAGAGAAATGCTTAAAACTCTTAAAAATAATATATGGTAAAACGCGTAATATACAATATTTTAAAGATTTAACTTTACAAAAATATATAGTATTGTGATTTATACTATACTTATGAGCTCTCTCCAAATTAGTTTGGATACGTTCACATTGTACAATTCCCTGCACTGAACTATTCCAGTTGGAGATGTAACATTGATTTCTGTTAGTTTTTGATCTATTAAGTCAATACCTACAAAAAACAGTTTGTTTTCTCTTAAAACACTTCCCAACATGGTGCATATATCAGTTTCTTTTTTGGTGAGCTTCGTTGAGGAGGCCGTTCCACCTAAATGCAAATTTGCCTTAAAAGCACCACTTTGAGGAATTCTATTAACAGCTCCAACTGCTTTTCCATTAATTAATATCACACGTTTGTCTCCATATTTCACCTTTTCAATAAATTTTTGTATAACAACTGGTGATTTGTATTTAGACAGCAACATCTGGAAAGTTCGCAGAGCATCTCCATCTTTTCTTGAAAATTTGTATATGTCTTCGCCACCCTTGCAATAAAGAGGTTTCATGACTAGTGTCTTATGTTTTTTAAACATATACTCTAAATCCCTTGCACTAGATGACACCATGGTTTTAGGCATAAGATTATGAAAATATAAAGGAAAAATTTTTTCCGTAAAATTTTTTATTCCTGTGGGATCATTTATAAAAAAAGGTTTCTTGTTAAATTTTTGGTGAAGCTCTAACAAATAGCAGTTAGAAATATATTTCATATCAAATGGCGGATCTTGGCGGATAAAAAAAAGGTCAAAATCTTCTAAAAAGATTTTTTTTGATTTATTTAATTTTAAACTTAGATCTTTAATTTCAAATGCTGTGTAAAAAATTCTTCCATCATAAAAAGTTAAATTATCTGGGTTTGTAATCCAAATATTCAAACCAAGTTTTAATCCTTCTTTTATGATATCTAAAGACGAATCTGTCTCAGGATTGAGTTGAGACAAACTATCTATTTGAAACAGAGCGTTAAGGTTTTTATGTTTTCTCATCCTTTTTTTTTATATTAATTATTGTTATCAATTTTCGAATATCATCCATTTCGGAAAAGAATCGTTCAACAGTTGTTTTTTCTTCTAAATTGTCCGCAAGCCCTATAATATATACGTTTCCAGATACAACGTCGAGACTAAAATTATTACTATTTATTCCTGATTTGAATAACATTCTTGTCATTAATCTAGACTCAAATAACGCATCTTCCGTTCTATCAGCAAAAGTCACAGTTGGATTTATTTGTACTTCATTATAAACTTTTTTAACACCTTCAGTTTTCATAACATTCTCAACCAGTTTAAGTCTACCGATCTGATCATGGGAATAACCAGTAAGTAAAACTTCACCCAATGAGACGCTTACGGAAATATCGGTTAAGTTAGATAAATTTTCGGTTGATATCTTTGTTAAAATTTTTGTCTTTAAAAATGTGTCATCAACAGAAGCAGAAAAACCCTTACTCGAAATACCGGCATTTGCAGTCATTGAAACGATGGAGGATACAGGACTGCAAGATTGTGAAAAAGTGAAAAGAAGTAAAAATATGAAATACTTAGCTTTCTTTCCCAACTAAAACCTCCCTTCTACCAACGTGATTTGCAGGGCTTACTATCCCTTCAGATTCCATTTTTTCAATTATTCTCGCTGCACGATTATAGCCAATTTGTAAGTGTCTCTGGATAAAACTTGTTGAAGCCTTCTTTTCCCTACATACAATTGATACTGCTTTATCGTATAATTCGTCCGGGGTGTTATTAAAACCTAAATTGAAATTCTCCAATTCTTCTTCGTCTTTGGTTACTGATTGTAAAAATTCAGGTTCTCCTTGCTTTTTTAGATGATTTACAACTGATTGTACCTCTTCAGTTTTAACAAATGGGCCATGAACTCTTAATAAACTCTCTCCAAGCATTGTTATTAGAAGGTCACCTTGACCAAGCAATTGTTCAGCACCCTGTTCCTCCAATATTGTTCTGCTGTTAATTTTGTTTACAACTTTATAACTTATTCTTGTAGGAAAGTTTGACTTTATAGTTCCAGTAATAACGTCTACAGAAGGGCGTTGCGTAGCAACAATTAAATGTATACCAGCAGCCCTCGCCATCTGTGAAAGTCTCTGTATTGCGCCTTCAATTTCTTTTCCTGATGTAATCATTAAATCGGCTAATTCATCTACAACTACTACAATATTGGGGAAAATTGCTAAATCTAAGGCTTTTTTTTCCATGACTGGTTTACCCGTTTCAGAGTCATAACCAATTTGCATTTCTTTGAAGACAACCTGGCCTGTTTCTAAAATTTTTTTTACTTTTCTATTATAATCATCAATCTCCCTAACCTCTAAATGTGTCATCAACTGATATCTTTTTTCCATCTCTTTTACTGTCCATTTTAGAGCGGTTATTGCTTTTTTAGGATCAGTTACAACCTCGGTTAATAAATGAGGAATATCCTGATAAATTGATAATTCTAACATCTTAGGATCTATTAGAATCAATCTGCATTCTTCAGGAGGTAAACAATAAAGCAAAGACAAAAGCATGGCATTAATACCAACCGATTTTCCAGACCCTGTGGTACCCGCAACTAGTAAATGTGGCATTTTCGCAAGGTCCACAATTACAGGATTACCAAATATGTCCTTTCCAAGGGCAAGAGGCAATTTAAAAGAATTTTTTTTAAATGCTTCATCATCAATTAATTCTCTAAGAAAAACCGTGTGTCTCTGTTTGTTTGGAATTTCAATTCCAATTGCGTCTTTTCCTGGTATAGTCGAAATTCTTGTAGATTTAGCACTCATTGACCTTGCTATATCATCAGACAAACGAATGACACTGGACGAAAGAGTTCCTGGCGCAGGAGTTAATTCAAATAAGGTTACAATAGGTCCTTGTCGTACGTTTGTAATATCTCCACTTATTTTAAAATCATTTAGAACGTTTGCGAGTAATGAAGTGTTTAATTCAGCGTTTTTCTTGTTTTCAGCTTCTATTCCTGGAATCTTCCTTTCCATCTCTAACAACTCGATTGATGGAAAGGAGTAATCATCTGAAGCGCCCTGAGAAACAACGGCTTTCTTAAATTTTTTTGTCTTAAAATTTGTAACTTTTTTATTAGAATTAACTTTCAGTTCTGAAAAAAAGTCCAAATCTTTCTTAATTGATATTTTTAAAGCCTTGCAAAGAAAGAAAACGAAATAATAACTATACTTTAAAAAAACAAAGAATATTTTTCTAATATGGTTAAAACCAATACTAAAGGTTAAGCATATTGACAAAAAATAAATCGTAAGTAGTGAGGCTATTAAATAGTTAACATAGTCTAAATTACCAAAAAAGTGGACAAAGTAAGAGTTCAGACCAATTCCTATGATGCCAGATGAGAAATTATAATTTTGAATGCTAAACTTAAAATATTCGACAAAAAAACATGTTAAAAGAATTGAAAATGGAAGAAAATTCCAGGTGGCCCAATGAGAATTTCTTCCACTAAATACTTTAATAGCATTGTTAAAAAAAAATATGCAGAAAAGATATGAACTTACACCAAAAATGTTGATTAAAAAATCTGAAAGAGCTGCTCCAAAAAAACCAAAAATATTTTTTGAACCACTTGATAAAGAGTCAAATTTGAGCAAGGTGTTGTCACTACTTGATTGACTTACTAAAGATATAAATAAGAAAATACTTAGTGCCAAGAATAAGAGGAAAAACCCAGTTTTTTTTAAATTTTCTTTAATTTTAATATTCATTCGATAGTTTAATTATAATTAATTTAAATTAAAAGCATATTTAAAAAATTTATGACTAAAAATTATCATGAAGTAATTATATGTGGCGCCGGAATGATCGGTTTAACATTTGCTCTTTTAATGGCAGAAAAAAAAATTAAAGTATGCATTGTTGATAAGAGTGATAAAAGATTATTGTTTGCTCAACAAGATAATAGAACAACCGCTATTTCTCAAGGATCTTATAGAATCCTTAAAAAACTAGGAATTTGGAAGAAATTAAAAAATGAATTTCAACCAATTAATCAGATTTTTGTCTCAGAGGGATTGGGTTCTCATGATATAAATTTTGATTATAAAAATCTCGGAGAAGGGCCACTAGGTTTTATTGTCGATAATAAACTTATAAAAACAATTCTTTTAAACGAAGTTTCAAAGTCAAAATATGTTTCATTTAAATACGGTACAGAGATAATTAACATAAATAATGAAGACATTGATAATAGCTTTATAGAAACTAAAAATTTTGATTTATATTTCAAGCTTCTAGTTGCAGCAGATGGAAGATTTTCCAGAACTAGATACCATGCAAACATCAAATATTATTACCATGATTACAAACAAACTGCATTTGTATTCAATATTTCGCATTCAAAAAAACATCATGGAGTAGCTCTGGAAAGATTCTTTCCAACTGGGCCTTTAGCAATATTGCCTGCCAGTAATTCAAAAATACATCAATCTTCAATTGTTTGGACTGTTGACACCGCAGTAGCTACTGATAAAGCGTTTAAAGATAATTTTAAAGAAGAGTTTGAGAAAAAATATGATAATTTCTTTGGAAAACTGATAAGCATTTCTGAAGTAAAAAAATATCCATTAAATGTCTTTTCTTGCTATGATATCTTTAAGAAAAATATAATTTTAGTTGGAGATGCATGCCAAGCAATACATCCGATAGCCGGACAAGGGTTCAACCTTGGATTGAGGGATGCATTTGCTTTGTCTAAAACTCTCGAAAAATCAAAGGAACTTGGGCTTGAGCCATTCAATTTATGTTTAATGAAGTCATATGAGAGTATGAGAAGCATGGATAAAACCTTACTTGTAAACGCAACTCACAGCTTAAATGGTCTATTCTCTGGTTCAGGAAAATTCAAAAGTCTTTTTAGAAAAACTGGTCTAAAAATATTTTCTCAATCAAACTTTCTTAAAAATCAAAGTATGTTGTTTGCTATGGGACTCAGGAATCTCGAAGCCTAGAGCCGATAGTATAAATATACTCCCAACTAAAGATACCAGTGTTGTGTCCATCATCAAATGTAATCCTAATAGCGTAGTTTCCAACCGCTTCAACTTTGTTAATCATTACAGAATTAAAAGCTTCTTTCCTCTCGCTGACATCTGATTTACTAAGTTTTTCTTTATTTTCTGCAGAAGGACTGCAGGCTCTCAAGTATGAAGAAGTAAGCAAAAGAAAGGTGTTATTGGGATACTCAAATTGAATACTTTTTTTATTTCTATTTAACGTTACAGATTTTGGGATCATTGTTGTTAGTCATCAATAAGTCTTGGAATACCATCCGTAATCGCGTAAGAGATCTTTTTATCTTTAGTAAGTAATAATTTTTTTTTACTATCGTATATTAATTCTTGCCCTGTTTTGGGACAAACAAGCAGGTCTAACCACTTTCTATCAAAATCATTTTCTCTCACGATGGGGTGCCAGAGCTAACTATTTTGTTATCGTTTAAACCCATTTGCATTAAAGAGGTAAGAACATCTAGCCTCTCATCAAGTGTCTTAGCTTCCAAAAGTGCTTGTTTCTCACTCACATCGAAAGGACAGCACATGCTGATCATATTAACCAAGTCTTCATCGTTTGTTGTTTGAACCATCTCCCAGTCTGCATTAATGGAAATTTTTTCAAGAAATACCTTCAATAACGATTCAAAATCTTTCCTCTTTTTTTGTCCCAATAGACTAAGAGCATCAAAATCTTTTCGGTATTCTTCCCACTCTACGTTTGCTGATCTGAATCCATTAGTTAACTTCTTTTCTTTAATAATTCTAAATCTACAGACACCCTTAAGAATAAGTTCGTACCTGCTATCATTGGTTTCTGAAAATGCAGTTACTCTTCCTGAACAACCAACGTCGTAAAGCTTCGGATTCTTAATATCAGAATCTTTCAAAACCTTTTCTTTTGGCTGGATCATACCGATTATTCTATTATTAGCGAGAGCATAATCAAGCATGTGTAAATATCTGTTTTCAAACAAATTAAGGGGTAGCTTAGCTCTTGGTAAGAGCAAAACTTTATTTAAAGGAAAGAGAGGTATCGTTTTAGGCAACTCCTCCAGAGTATGTTCAAAACTGTACAGCATATAATACAATATGTTTCAAATTTGTTAATAATTAAAGACTTATTTAAAAAAAAACAATTTTATTATTTAAAAAAACTTATTAAAGTATACTATAGGCAGGAAATCTGCGGGAATAGCTCAGTGGTAGAGCATCACGTTGCCAACGTGAGGGTCGCGAGTTCGAATCTCGTTTCCCGCTCCACTAAAAAATTGTTATAAATTTACATTTATAATCATCCAGATATAATCTCTAAATAATGAGTATTCGGATATGGGTGAAGAAAACATTTCTTGGAAAGCTGGTAAAATAATTTACAAGGTTGGTGATGAGCCCGACTTTGCCTACCTTCTAACTAAAGGAGAAGTCGAAATCATATCTGACAAAGGGACAAGAGTCGGGTTTATTAATAAAAATGAAGTATTTGGCGAGTTATCAATCCTCTTGAATACTAAAAGAACAGTTACTGCAGTTGCTCTAAAAGAATCTAAGGCATTTCTGATTCCAAAGAAAAACTTGCTAAATGACTATAATAAAACATCTTTTTTCATTAAAGCAATTTTGAGATCGACCTACATGAGGCTTACAAATCTAAATTCAACGATCAAAAGTGACCTTAAAAGCCTTAGTAAAAAGGTATAACCGTTCAAACTGCCATTAAAGATAATATAATAAAAAAATTATAGTATTCAAAATGATACAATATATAATTGCACTTGATTATTATAGAAATATAGTATTTGGGAATTAAGTAGATTATGGATAAGGCGTTTAAGGTGTCTTTTGCAAAGGCACAGTCAGTTTTAAATAAATTCAGGTACAAACCTAGAAAACAATGGTCTAATGACGATAGGGTATTATTTAAGCTTTGTAACTTTGCTGTTTTATCTAGAAAAAGGCTAAACCAAATCCTTCTATCTTTAGATAAACTGTCCAAATTAAGCGACAAAAGTCACTATAAATATAATGAGTTAGATATCAAGTTACTAAAGGAGTTGATATTGGAGAGATTGGATGATTGTTTCAAAAAATTTAAACACAAAATATCTGTTATAAAAGAGTCTGACCTTCAGAAAATAAAAGAACATTTGAATAATATAAAAAATGAAAACCTAAGATTGGAAAATGAAATTAAAAGGCTTAATTTCATTATAGAAAACTTTATAAAAGAGAAAGAAATTCAAGAAATTGGGGATGTGTGGGAGATACTAAACAAAAAAGTTGCAGGAAGTAAGACGTCTCATAAAAAAAAACTGGAAGAAAAACTTAGTTTCAATCAAGAAAATGTTAAAGAGTTTATTAAGAAATGGAATCAAGGTCACACAACTGTTGAGATTACGGAAAGCTTCAAAAAAATTGGGTTAGATATTAACAAATCAAAAAAGAAAACATACAAAATTTGAGATACGGTTGGAACGAATGCCAACCGCATCAAATTTCATCCAATATATAAATTACAATCGAAAATTTATTTTCAACTTATTTTTTTCTATTTTCATACATGCCAATAAAATCGAGAGGGGCAATCATCAGTGGAGGAAAGCCTGCCTCTCTTGTACAATTAGCTATTATAGATCTCAAGAATGGAAATAAAAATTTTGGACACTCTATCAGAAGGATTTTATCTAATATTCCCTCATTAGCATTTTCAATTGTAAAAATGCCATTATAAACACCTTCAACTAAAAATAAAATTGTTTCTTCTGATTTTGTTTCACATTTGATTGAAAGTTCAACCTCAAATATATTTTTACCGTGATCTTTTAATTCTTTGGACTTAACGTCAGCATCAATTTTAAAGGTAGGACTTGATTTTATGTTTTTTAGAGAATCTGGCGCCTGAGGGTTTTCAAATGATAAATCTTTAAGATATTGAGCGTTTATCAAAAATTTTAAATTAATATTATTAGAATTTGAATTTTTTTTTTTTTCAGCCATATTTAAGTTACTTTTTAAATAGAAAGACTTATAATACATAAAAACATAACATCAAGCCATAAAATAATTAGATAGAGTTAAAATGAATAACATCCCCTACATTGACATATTAATTTTAGCAATGATTGCAGTTTTTATAATTAATAGGTTGCGAAACGTGCTTGGGAAAAAAACCGGTAATGAAAGCGACATCGTTGAAAAATTTACTCAGAGAAAAAATACATTCAACGAGTCTGAACCCGACTCTATCTCTGATCAAAAGATTGTCAAGTCAAGCAATGGTGCTAAAAAAAATCTTCATTCAAATAAAAAAATAAATACCGCAATTAATGAAATCTTAAAAATAGACGATAAATTTGAAGTTAGTTCTTTTTGCGATGGTGCCAAAAAAGCTTTTGAATATATTTTGACAGAGTATTCTGCAAATAATCTTAAAGCCTTGGAAAAATTAGTAAGTAAAAATATCTATAAAACATTTGAAGATCAAATAAATCTGAGAGCAAAGAAAAAAGAAAAGCTTGAAATTACAGTTATAAGTGTAAAAAACCCTGTAATTAAAAGTGTTGCTATAGAAAAAAAGTATGTTGCTTATTTCAAACTTCTATTTGAATCAGAGCAAGTACAAGTTACAAAAAACTCTAATGACGAGGTCATTGACGGCGACAACAACCAAATTTTACAAATCAAAGAAATCTGGACATTTTCCAAAAACTTAAAAAGTAACGATCCAAATTGGAGTCTAGAGGAAATTGAAGAAAATTAAGATCAAATTTTTACTTATTTATTTTCTTGTTTTTTTTTTAAATAACCAGGCATTTTCATCCAAAATTTCTAATAAACAAATTTTAGAATTAAGCGACACACAGTTAGCTCTTTTCTCCAATCACTTCCGAAATGTTTGTAATTCAAGTAAATTTTACGAAAATTTAAACAAAATATTTAAGCATAAATTTGGCAAACCAACTGAATGGAAAAAAAAGTGCTTGATTCTTGAGAAAAAAGAATCAGCAAAAGATTTTAAAAAATTTCTTATAAATAATTTTAAATTTAAAAAGATTCAGAAAAAATCTGGATTGTTAACTGGGTACTATGAACCAATTATTAAGGTCTCTCGAAATCGAGACAATATTTATAAATTTCCCATACTGAAAAAAAATAACTTCTACACAAAAAAACCTCGAAGTTTCATAGAAAAAAATTTTAGAGAAAAAGATGTTATTTTTTGGACGGATGATAATATAAATTTATTTTTTCTTCACATACAAGGGTCAGGAATTGGAGAGTTACCAAACAAAGAAAAGGTAAAACTCGTATATAATGGAAACAACAACATGGACTACAAATCAATAGGAAGAATACTGATTAAAAAAAACCACATAAATAAAAATAATGTAAACTTATTCACAATAAAAAATTGGCTGAGAGCAAATCCAACTTTATCTAAAGGAATTCTTCATCAGAATAAAAGATTTATTTTTTTTAAAGAAATGTCATTTGGAATAGATAAAAATCCGGTCGGAGCATTTGGAACTCCTTTAGAGCCAAATTTAAGTGTGGCCGTTGATAAAAATATTTACCCCTTGGGTTTGCCTTTTTTCGTTCAGATGGAAAAAAATGAATCTATTTTACCAGTTATTTCTTTAGATACTGGTGGAGCCATTATTGGTCCAAATAGAGCTGATTTATTTTTTGGAAGAGGGGAGGTTGCTGAGAAAAAGGCAGGAGTCCTGAAAAAAAAAATTTATCTACATGCATTTATTCCTTATAGTGATTGAATGAATAACAAAGACTGGGAACATTTTAAAAAAACAGTAAATCCATTAAAAGATCAAAAAAAAATAATACGTAAACAAAATAAAACATTAGAAACAGCGAAAAAAGAAAATACTAACAAAGACATTGATCTCATGGATATCAAAGCTTCTGAAAGTTGGGGGTCTCTAGAAAAAAATATTTTAAGAAAAATTCAGAAGAAGAGAATCAGAATTTCTGCTTCACTTGATCTTCATGGGAATACTATTACAGATTCTAAAAAAATGGTCTATGAGTTTGTAAATTACAATTCACAACATAACCAAAGACTTTTATTAATAATAACTGGAAAAGGGAAAAGGTTGTTTGTTGAGGATAGATGGAAAGGAACTGGAGTATTAAAGGAAAAAATACCAGTTTGGTTAACTTCATTGGCATTGTCAAAAAAAATAGTTTGGTTTGATCACGCTCCATCAAATATGGGGGGTGAGGGTGCATTTCTTGTTTATTTGAAAAAGCTTACAAAATAAATTTTGTTAAATCTGTGTCTTTATAAATGTCGCCAATTTGATCAACAACATACTTCTTGTCAATATCTATTTTGTCTGATTTCTTGTCAGACGCTGCAAAACTTATATCCTCAAGAATCTTTTCTAAAATTGTGTGAAGTCTTCTTGCTCCTATATTTTCAACCTCATCATTAACTCTAGTAGCAATCGAAGCAACCTCTGATATAGCATCTTCCGAAAAGTTTAGATTTACACCTTCTGTAGAAATGAGCTCTACATACTGTTTTATCAGATTATTTTCCGGCTCCTTTAATATTCTAATAAAATCATCTTTCCCCAACGCCTTTAGCTCAACCCTATTTGGAAGACGACCTTGTAGTTCGGGGAGTAAGTCAGAGGGTTTGGCAACATGGAATGCACCTGAAGCTATAAATAAGACATGGTCAGTCTTAACTGAACCATATTTGGTCGAAACTGTTGAGCCTTCGATAAGAGGTAATAAATCTCTTTGTACACCTTCTCTACTGACTTCACCTGAAGTCCCAGAATTTTTTCCACAAATCTTGTCTATTTCATCGATAAAAACAATCCCGTCGTTTTCAACATTAAAAACTGCTCTTTTTATTAAATTATCATGGTCAATTAGTTTCTCTGACTCTTCATCCAAAAGAATTTCGTGAGATTCTTTAACAGAGAGTTTTCTCTTTTCTTTTTTTTGACCAAAACCTTTACCAAAGATTTCTCCTAAATTTATCATACCCATGGAACCACCAGGCATGCCTGGAATTTCCATTGACTTAAACGGAGAGGAGCTCTTTGATGATACTTCAATCTCTATCTCTTGGTTGTCTAATTCCCCAGCTCTCAGCATTTTTTTATATTTTTCTTTTGTTTGGTTAGAGGCTGAAGTGCCTACCAAAGCATCCACTACTCTTTTCTCAGCATTGACTTCGGCTTTGGCTTTTATCTCATTTTTTAAGCTCTCTCTATTATTAGTTATTGATACTTCAAGCAAATCTCTGATTATTTGCTCAACATCTCTGCCCACGTAACCAACTTCAGTAAATTTTGTTGCTTCAACTTTTATAAAGGGTGCGTCTGCGAGTTTTGCTAATCTTCTTGCTATTTCTGTTTTTCCTACGCCTGTGGGTCCAATCATTAAAATGTTTTTAGGTAAAACTTCGTCTTTAAGTGATCCTTTTATTTGTTGTCTTCGCCACCTATTCCTTAGCGCAATTGCCACGGCTCGTTTTGCTGTTTTTTGTCCTACAATAAATCTATCTAGTTCGGATACAATTTCTCTGGGAGTGAATGATGTCATTTGATTTTTTCAACAATAATATTATTATTGGTGTAGATACATAGTTCTGCTGCAATTTCAAGACTTTTCTTTGCTATTTCCTCTGGTTTGAGCTTAGAATCGAACATTGCCCTTGCAGCGGCTAATGCAAAGTTTCCACCTGATCCTATAGCCATCAATCCATCTTTAGGTTCAAGAACATCTCCTGTACCGCTAAGTATTAAGCTTACTTCTTTGTCTGCAACAAGCATCATTGCCTCTAGCCTTCTAAGATACCTGTCTGTCCGCCAGTCCTTAGCGAGCTCAACGCATGATCTCATAAGATTATTTGAATGCTTTTCTAATTTCGATTCTAATCTTTCAAAAAGTGAAAATGCATCTGCCGTTGCCCCGGCAAATCCAGTAATTACATTTCCTCCAGCAAGAGATCTAACTTTTCTCGCATTTGCCTTCATCACTGTATCGCCAAGTGTTACTTGACCGTCAGCGGCAATAACAACTTCAGAATCCCTCCTAACAGAAACTACAGTTGTACCATACCATTTTTCATTTAAATTCTTGTGATTCATAAATTTAGAGCCTCATTGATAAATTTATTATAATCTATATATTCAGGAATTGATATTCAAAAACATTTCATATGAGAAAATATTCTGTAAACAGAAAAACGAAAGAAACAACCATAGAAGTTAGAGTAAACTTAGATGGCAAAGGTAAAAGCGATATTAAAACTGGCATAGGTTTCCTTGATCATATGCTGGATCAGATCTCCAAACACAGCCTGATAGATATTTCAATTAAAGCTAAAGGTGACTTACACGTTGATCTTCACCACACGACAGAGGACAGTGCATTAGCACTTGGGGAAGCTCTTAATAAGGCGCTAGGAGAGCGAAAAGGAATAAAAAGGTTTGGCCAAGCATTATCTGCCATGGACGAAACTTTATCAAGAGTTGTTGTTGATTGTTCTAACAGGCCATATTTAGTTTGGAAAGTAAAATTTACAATTTCTCAATTAGGTGAAATGGATACTGAGCTTTTTAAAGAGTGGTTTCAGGCTTTCTCTCAAAGCTCTGGAATAACATTACATGTAGAAAATTTATATGGAGAAAATAATCATCATATCATAGAATCTTGCTTCAAAGGTTTGGCTAGAGCTCTTAGAGAGGCTGTGTCCATTGACTTTGAAAGAACAAACGAGATCCCCTCAACTAAAGGATCTTTGTAATAAGTTTGAGGAGCTTTTGAATGATCACTTTCTGTATTCTTAAAAACAGCCTAGATAAAGATTTAATTGTAGTTAAAACTGGTTTTTCTATTCTTGCATTTTTTCTTGGACCAATTTGGGGACTTTTTAGAAAACTTTGGGTGTATTCAGCAATTGGAATAGCATTTCTCAGCTACTGTAATTTTATTTTATCAGTCCACGATCTAAAATATTTTCTTGTTTTATCTTCAATTGCCTCAAGCTTATTTTGGGGAAAATTTGCAAGAGATTTATACATTCAAAAGTTAATTAAAAGGAAATTCAAGCCACTTAAACATATAGTTGCAAATTCAAAGGAGGATGCGATTATACAGTTTTTAACTGAAAGCAGATAAATGAAAAATATATTAATCATTGACTATGGCACAGGTAATTTAAAATCTGTACATAATGCAATTAAAACTGTTTCAGATAAACGAGATTGTAAAATATTAGTCTCGTCCTCAATTGAGCATTTAAAAAAATCAACTCATATTATTTTGCCTGGAGTTGGAGCATTTGAATCATGTCTTAATGGTTTAATAAAAACCAGGGTCCGGGGTTATCTTGAAGAGATGGTTTTAGAAAAAAAAAAACCTTTTCTTGGAATTTGCGTTGGAATGCAGATGCTAGCGACAAAAGGCTTTGAAAACGGTGAGTTTGCTGGGTTGGACTGGATAAGTGGGGAAGTTAAAAAAATCAACAATCAAAACAATAACTTAAAAATTCCGCATATGGGTTGGAATACTCTTAAATTTTTAAAAGAGACTGCATTCACGAAGCGTCTGCTAAAAAAGATGAAAGTGACAAACCTTAATGATTTATCTGCGTATTTTGTTCACAGCTATAATTTTAAAAATAAGAATGCGAATGAGAAAGTAATCACGTCGTGTTATGGTGAAGAAATAACTGCAATGATCTCAAAAGAAAATATTATCGGAACTCAATTTCATCCTGAAAAAAGTCACTATTTTGGACTTGCCTTTCTCAGAACTTTTTTGGAACAGTGATAAAAAAATGCATTTCTACCCAGCTATCGATATTAAAAATGGTCAATTCATAAGATTAAAAAAAGGACAATTAGATAAACTTACAATTTATGGCAATGACCCAATAATGCAGGCAAAAAAATTCTGTGAAGCCGGCGCTAAATGGATTCATATTGTTGACATTGACGGTGCTTTTAACGGTGAAAGTAAGAATATGGATATAATATTACGAATTAAAAATATTGTTAAATCCAAAATTCAGGTTGGAGGGGGGATACGCCAATTAAGCACTATACAGAAATTATTAGATCATAATATTGACAGGATTGTTTTGGGTACAGTTGCCCTTAAAGATCCTCCTTTCGTTAAGAAAGTATGCGAAAAGTTTCCAGGAAAAATTGCCATAGGCCTTGACACTAAGAATGAATTTGTTGCAACTGAGGGCTGGGCAAAAGAATCAAAAATCAATTTTGAAGATTTCTTAAAAATATACGAAAACACCAAGGTTTCTAGTATAATTTTTACAGATATTGAAAAAGACGGTCTTATGGAAGGTGCAAATTTTGCACAACTAAAGAAGCTTTTAAGTTTAACAAAGTTAAATATTATTGCCTCCGGTGGCGTGGCGGATTTAAAAGATTTAACAAAATTAAAAAAAATTAAAAATAAAAACTTGATAGGTGTTATTTCTGGAAAGGCAATTTACGAAAAAAAATTTTCTGTTTCAGAGGCTATTAAAATATTGGAGGCATAATTTGTTAAAAATTAGAATTATTCCATGTCTAGACGTTGATGCGGGAAGAGTTGTAAAAGGAATTAATTTTCTATCTTTAAGAGACGCAGGCGACCCTGTTGAACAAGCAAAGGCATACAGCGACGAGGGTGCAGATGAAATAACTTTTTTAGATATAACAGCCACACATCAAAAAAGAAGACCGATGATAGATGTAATTTCAAAAACGGCAGAAAAGTGCTTTGTACCGCTTACAGTTGGAGGGGGGGTAAAAAATATTTTGGACATAAAAAAGTTCCTCTTGGCTGGGGCAGACAAGGTTTCTATAAATAGCGCTGCAATTAAAAATCCATCTTTGATAAATGAGTCTTCTAAAAAATTTGGGAATCAATGTATTGTTGTTGCAATTGATGCAAAAAAAAAATCAAAAAATTGGAATGTTTACATAAATGGGGGTAGAGTTGATACAGGAGTTGATGCAATATCTTGGGCTAAAAACATTGAAAAACGTGGGGCTGGCGAAATTCTTCTTACCTCCATGGATAGAGATGGAACAAAGAACGGATTTGACTTGGAGTTAACATCTACTATTTCTAGTGCTGTGAATATCCCTGTAATTGCTTCAGGTGGAGTTGGTTGTTTGAAAGATTTCTTTGATGGTATTAAATTAGGAGGGGCCTCTGCTGTGTTAGCCGCATCTGTTTTCCATTTTAAAGAACTCACAATAAAACAAGTAAAAAGATATTTAAAATCAAAAAATATTAACGTCAGGATTGATAACTTGGATATATAATATGAAAAATGAAACATTAGAAATTCTCTCTAAAATAGTCAAAAAAAGAATCTTAGAAATGCCTGAAAACTCTTACGTCTCAAAATTAGTAAAAAAGGGAAAGGTCAAGATCGCGAATAAAGTTGGCGAAGAGGCTGTTGAAACAGTTTCAGCTTTTCTTTCCCAAGAGAAGTATGAACTTCTCGAGGAGTCCGCTGATTTAATTTTTCATCTAATTGTACTCCTTGAATATTCTGGAAGCTCTTTTGACGACGTTATTAAGGTTCTCGAAAAAAGAATGAAAGATGATTGATATAAAAAACTACAATAAAGACAATGTTTTTGGGAAAATTCTACGAAAGGAAATTCCCTCTGATCCTGTATACGAAACAGACGAAGTCTATGCATTTAAGGATATAAACCCTCAGGCACCTATCCATGTAGTTATTATCCCAAAGAGAGAATATTGTAGCTTTGACGATTTTTCAAGAAATTCAGGAGATAAAACGATTTTGGCAATGATTAGATCTATAGCTAATATAGCAGACATTTTAAATCTTAATAAGGGTTACAGGATCATATCAAACATTGGGGATTTTGGCGGTCAAGAAGTTCCCCACTTTCATATTCATATTTTAGGAGGAAAAAAATTGGGAAAAATTATATCACCCTAGTTTTTCATTTCAAGGCACACAGGGACGTGATCTGATGGTTTATCTTTACTTCTGTAGCTGTCTAGAATTTTAGAATTTACTAATTTGTTTTTAATTTCCTTTGAGATCCAAATATGGTCCAATCTTCTCCCTCGATTATTAATTTTATAATTTGGGGATCTGTAGCTCCACCATGTGTATATATTTTGCGGAGGATTAAGAAAGAGTCTAACTGCGTCGATTAAGTTACAATCCTCTAAAATTTTTTTTAACTTTTCTCTTTCAATCTCTGTATGACTTACAACATTTATCAAACTCTTGTGAGACCAAACATCATCTTCATGAGGCGCAACATTTAAATCGCCGCACACAATGGTTTTTTTTTTTGTTTTTAATAGTTGATTTAGCTCATCTAAGAAAAGTAACTTATGTCTAAACTTAGGGTTTATATTTGGATCCGGCGTATCCCCCCCTGCAGGAACGTAAACTGACATTATATCAAAATTAGAAGTTTCTGCAGATATAATTCTTGCATCTCGCTTGTTACACAAATCTAGTCTTTCTATGTTAATGAGTTTTTTTTTCGATAGAATTGCGACGCCGTTGTAAGAAGGTGTGCCAAACGAATATGAAAAATAACCTAGCTCCGTAAAACTTTTGTTTGGAAATTCCTTATCGATAATTTTTGTTTCCTGCAAACATAAAAAATCAGGTTTTTCTGTTTGCAACAATTCGTTAACATAATTAATTCTGGCTCTTATTGAATTGACATTCCAACTAATGATTTTCATCAAGAATTCATTGATTCGAAAAAGTCACCATTGTTCTTTGAGTTTTTAATTTTTTCTAGCAAAAACTCCATTGAATCTGTAACCCCCATTGGCATGAGAATCTTTCTTAAAATCCACATTTTTGAAAGATCTTCTTTTGAGACCAAAAGTTCTTCCTTTCTTGTTCCTGACTTTGTTACGTCTATTGATGGAAAAACTCTTTTGTCAGATAGTTTTCTGTCCAAAATAATTTCAGAATTACCTGTCCCTTTAAATTCTTCAAAGATTACTTCGTCCATTCTTGAGCCCGTATCTACAAGAGCTGTTCCAATTATCGTCAAAGAACCTCCTTCTTCAATATTCCTCGCAGCACCAAAGAACCTCTTGGGTCTTTGTAATGCGTTTGCATCTACACCTCCTGTCAGAACTTTTCCTGAACTAGGAACCTGGGTATTATATGCTCTTGCCAAACGCGTTATCGAGTCTAAAAGAATAACAACGTCTCTTTTGTGTTCTACCAATCTTTTGGCCTTTGAAATAACCATTTCAGATACAGCAACATGCCTAACAGCTGGTTCATCAAAAGTTGAAGATACTACCTCTCCTTTAACTGATCTAATCATGTCTGTAACCTCTTCTGGTCTTTCATCGATCAATAGAACAATAAGATAGACCTCTGGGTGATTAGTTGTAATTGAATGTGCAATGTTCTGTAGCATAACTGTCTTACCGGTACGAGGTGGCGCAACAATTAACGCTCTCTGACCTTTCCCTAAAGGAGTAATTAAGTCCATAACCCTGTTTGTTGTATCTTTTATAGTTGGATCATTTATTTCCATATTTAATTGGTCCTCTGGGTATAGGGGGGTCAAATTATCAAAATTTATTCTTTGTTTAGTTTTTTGAATTTCTTCAAAATTTATTTTGTCTATTTTGGTTATCGCAAAATATCTTTCTGTTTCTCTTGGGGCACGCATTTCTCCCTCTACTGTGTCTCCAGTTCTAAGGCTGTTCTGTTTTATTTGTGAAGGGGATACGTAAATATCGTCTGGTCCTGGCAAATAGTTTGCATCGGGCGATCGAAGAAACCCAAAACCATCTTGAAGTATTTCTAAAACCCCTTCGCCATAGATAGCATCATTATTTAATGCCATTTGTTTCAATATCGAGAAAATCATGTCTTGTTTTCTCAGGGTTCCAGCATTTTCTATTTTTAAATCTTCTGCTATTTTTAATAAATCAGAAGGGGTTTTTGATTTAAGGTCTTTTAGGTGCATGTGAGTATGGGAGATTTAGAGGAATACTATTTATATTTCATTACAATTACGTTGTCAAATATTTGGTTGAAAAACCACCAAAAAAACAATTATTAAAAATAGGATTGTTGGGACTTCATTGATCCACCTAAAAAACTTTTCTTCTTTCTGATTGATGTTATTCTCGAAATTTTTTCTTATTCTCGCACAGTACATGTGAAAAACAGACATGATAAAAACTAAAACGAATTTGAGATTTAACCAAAACTGATTGTAAATCTCTAAGTGCAAAACAAGTAGTACGCCAAACAACCACGTTAAAATCATTGATGGATTCATTATGTACTTAATCAGTTTTTTTTCCATTGTTATGAATATCTTATATTCTCGAGAATTTCTTTTGGTCCCTGAATGATAAACATACAATCGAGGCAAGTAAAATAGACCTGCCATCCATGTTGTAAAAAAAACAATGTGAAGAAATTTGAATATATTGTAGTAGTTTATTTCCACTTTTATCTTTTGATTATATATTTTTTCACCAGATACTCCAGTAGATCTATGTGTTCCTCATTGTGATTTAAACACGGTACTGTTAAAAACTCTTCTCCGCCATTTTCAAAAAAACTTTCTTTGGCTTCTAAAGAAATTTCTTCTAATGTTTCTACGCAATCTGACGCAAATCCTGGGCATATTACAAGAATTTTTTTCTTTCCTTCATTGGGTAAATTGTCAATGGTTTCATCTGTATACGGTTTTAACCACTCATCTGGCCCGAATCTAGATTGAAACGTCGTAATTATTGGTATCTTAATTTTCATGTGCTCAAGTAATAGACGTGTTGTTTTTTGACAATAGCAGTGATACGGATCTCCCTTGTCAAAATATTTTTTTGGTACCCCATGATAAGACGCCACTATAATATCTGGCGTCCAATCAATTTCCTTTAGTACTTTCTTTATACTTACAGCTAGTGCTTTTATATATAACGGTTCAGATTCATAATGTGGAATTACTTGGAGACTTGGCTGCCATCGCATTTTCATCAGTGATCTATACACTTCGTCACATACCGTTGCCGTCGTTGCTGCTGCATATTGAGGGTATAAAGGTAATACGATCATTTCTTGGCACCCTTTCTCTTTTAATTCAGACAATTTATTAGCTATCGACGGGTTTCCGTACCGCATTGCATAATCGATTTCTGTAAACTTATTCTTCATTCTTTTTTTCAAGTGTGTCGTCTGCTTTATCGTGAAGTATCTTAAAGGCGACATGTCTTGTTTTTTCATCCAGATTTTCTGATACGCTTTCGCCGTTTTCGCCGGCCTGAATGTTAAAATGAAGAGGTTTAAAATTAACTGCCACAAAATCGGGTTCACTTCTATGACTCTTTTATCTGACAAGAACTCTTTTAAGTATTTTCTTATATCCCACCATTTTGTTGAGTCTGGTGTCCCTAGATTTATTAGAAGCACTCCTGTCTTTTTTTGCGGAAGTCGAGGATGTTTATTTGGAAGTTTCATAATCTCTCACTACTTTTATTACTTTCTCGATATTACTTATTTTAGTTTTCGGTAATATCCCATGAGATAAGTTAAATATATGGTTATTTTTTTTGAATTTTTCTAAAACTTCTTTCGTTTTTTCTTCTACCCGTTCTCCCTCTTTTAATAGTTCTTGCGGGTCTAAATTTCCTTGAACAGTTATTCTTTTTTCTCTAAGAAGGCTTAGCAATTCTTTTGGATAGGTTTGATCTAGAGATAGTACATCACACTTCACTTCTTCCGTAAATATTTTATAGTTTTTCCGTGAGCCTCTTGGAAAGTGAATTATTTTCGTTGGTTTTGAGAATTCTCTTATTTCTTTGCTAATTTGTTGATTTGGTTTTATTATAAAATCTATATATTCTTCGTTTTCTAAGAGCCCCGCCCACGATTCAAAAATCTGAACGTAGTTTGCCCCATTTTCAATTTGATTTTTTAGATATTCAATTGAAATCTCAGTAATTATTTTAATTATGTCATTAGCTTCATCTTTCTTGTTCTTTATGAATGTTTTTATTTTACTATGGGTTTTAGATGTACCGCCCTCTATCATGTAATTTAGAACGGTAAATGGACCTCCACAAAAACCAATTAAGTTTTTTTTTTTTTTTTTTGAGTTTAGTATTTTTATGGTTTCAAAAATATTAGAGATCTTGTCTAGAGCTTTGTTTAAGTTCTTATAGTCGAGATCCTTTTTGGAATAAATACTTTTCAAAAGAGGGCCGTGATTTTTTAAAAATGTGACCTCTTGTCCAAGAGCATGAGGGATTACAAGAATATCTGAAAAGAGAATAATAAAATCAAGATCAAAACGTTTTAGGGGTTGAAGTGATATTTCTGAGGCGAGGTCAGGATCAAGACAAAGTTTTAGGAAGTCAGAATTCTTTGCCCTAATTTCCATATATTCGGGGAGATATCTGCCTGCTTGTCGCATAAACCAAATGGGAATTCTGTTAACAATTTTCATCTACTACTTAAGTTTTATTAATAATAAGGTTGTTGTTGTTGTTGTACATATAATTAAGTTGATAAACTTTATTAACAGATTACCAACAGGAAATGAAGTAATAAGTTTGTGGAAAAAATGTGGTAAAATGTTGGAAGGCAACGAAAACAAAAACGAAGAAAGTGGAAAAAAAAAACATAATAGTGTTTATTATAGTGTTAAGAAATATGTACACATTGTCAACTTGTGGACAAAAAAAGGACAAAATAGAAAGAATAGTGGTAGAACGAGAAAAAAAGAAGAAACACACAAAGTTCTCAAAAGTTATCCTCGCTTCGTCAAGTGTAGTGCGAAATAAAATGTTGAATAAATATTTTTCGGACGTTATTAATGTTCCACATAATGTAGAAGAGGAAAAATACAAAAAACAAAAAACAAATCCAGAAGAAATGGCGGTTAGAATTGCAAGAGAAAAAGCGTTATCAGTTTTAGAAAATTATCCTAATGAAATTATTATTGCTTCAGATCAAATTCTAATATGTGAAAACAAAGTAATCAGTAAACCAAAAAGTCTCGAGGAGGCAACGAAAAAATTATTATTTTTAAGAAATAAAATTCATAAACTATATAGTTCTATTTATGTTATTCAAAGAGGAAAGTTTTTCTTTCAACAGGTTAAAGCGGCATCATTGTTTTTTGCAAATATTCCCCAAAATGATATAAAATTGTATGTGAAAAATAACAAAAAAACTGTCCTTACGACTGTTGGATCATATAAAATTGAAGAGAATTCAAAGCATAAGTTTTTAAATATAATCGATGGAGATCGAGAAACGATCTTAGGTTTCCCAATAAAAGATTTAATAAAGAAGATCAAACATGGAAAATAAATTATACGTTATAGGCAAACCGATTAAACATTCGAGATCACCAGTAATACACAATTGTTGGATTAAAAAATATTCGCTCAATGCAAGTTACGATAAGCTAGAAGTAGATAAAACAGAAATTAAGGACTTAATACAGCAAGTAAGAGATGGCAACATCCAAGGTTTGAATGTTACAATTCCATATAAAAAAATAATGACAGATTTTGTAGATGAAGTGGAAGAATCTGCTTTGCGAAGCAATGCAATAAACACCGTTTACAAGGAAAAAGACAAGATAATTGGAGCAAATACAGACGGAATTGGATTTATATCCTCTCTAAAGAATGATTTAAGTTTCAATATCAATTCCAATACCAATGTAATGTGTATAGGAGCAGGAGGAGCTGCCTACGGAATTGTTTCAAGTTTAATAGACTTAAGTCCAAATATTATAAGAATAATTAATAGGACAAAATCTTCAGGCGTAAAGCTAATTAAGCACTTTGATAAATTTACTCAAGCAAAAAAAATTTTCGAAATTTCACATCTAAGCTCTAACTCTATGAATGACGTCGACTTGCTTGTAAACTGTACATCATGCGGGATGAATGGAAAGAATCCTCTTGCTATCGAGCTTGCTTCAATGAACAAAAAAGCGTTGGTTTATGACATAGTTTATGAACCAGCTCATACTCCTCTTATGAGGTTAGCAGTTAATAATAAGCTACAGAATACAAACGGGTTTTATATGCTTGCTCGGCAAGCTGCAGAATCATTTTATCGGTGGTTTGGAATAATGCCAGAGGATTCTCACATCAATGAAATCATCAAAATACTAAAAAAATGATTAAAATTGCAATTACAGGAAATATCGGAAGTGGTAAATCAACAATTACGAAAATTATTAGAGAACTTGGCTTTAAAGTTTTTGATTCAGACAAAGAGGTCAAAAAGGCTTTGCTTAAACAGGACTTAATTAACGAAATAAGTAAAGAGTTTAAATCTAAAGTTTCAGGTCTTATTAAAAAAAATAAAATTGACAGAGCTAAACTTGGAGAATTTGTGTTTTCTAACACAGAAGAATTAAAAATATTAGAGCAAATAGTGCACCCAAAAGTTTGGGAAAGAAAAGAAAAGTTTTTTGAGAAAAACTGTAATGAGCCAGTCGTCTTTTTAGATATCCCCCTGTTATTTGAAAAAAAACTTCAAAGAAAATTTGACTTTATCATACGAACCCACGTCTCAGAGGAGGTTCAAAAGAAAAGAGTATTGAAAAGAAAAAATATGACTAATGCTAAGTTTAATCACATAAAAAAAACACAAACCGATTATTCAGTTGTTGAGGAAAAATGGATCTCTTTGGATATCGATACGGAAGAAGACATTAAAATAGTAAAAAAAAAAGTTAAGAATTTTTTGGATAAAATTTTGAGCTTAAAAAAAGAATTAGATTTAACATAAATGTGGATGAAGACGACCACTTGCCACGCATAAATTCTTGCTTCGAAATCAATAGTTTTTCTATGACAAACTTTAATTCACTTATTGAAAACATTTTTAGCTGTTGTCGAAATTCTGGTAAATTTTTAAAGAAGACAGGAGGTTTTAGTTGTTTAATAGCACTGCTAACGTCAATACCTTCGTAAGCTTTAATCTTGATTACAAGTAGCCTAAAAAAGTGCTCAAGAAGGTAAGTTATTAATTTCATATTATCGGAGCCATAGTCCGTAAATTTATTAAAATTCTTAACAAATCCCTTTTTCTCCTTGGATGCAAGTGAAAAAATAAACCTTGTATCGTCGTTGTTAAGTGAGTCTGATAAAAAAGAAAAAGTGTCGTACATGAATTTTTTTTCTGGATCATTATTGTGCAGTATAATTATTTTTTCAAGCTCACTTTTAATTTCCAGTCTTTGATTTGATAGATTGTTTGTTAACAAATTTATTAGAGCCTCTGAAACTTTTACCCCTTCATTTTGTAAAAATTTTTTAATATATATATATTTTTCTCTTTCACTTTCCTCGTAACAAGCAACTGAAATAGAATGATTGTTTTTTTCAAAAAAAGACCTTAACGGAGATCGGGGACTCAGTTGATTACATTTTAAGACAACAATTAAATCCTTATTAGTTTCTTTTGAAATAATTGAAGTTATCTCTTTACTGATTTTTTCACTGTTAAGATGAAAGCACAAAAAAGTTTTTGAACTAAAAATATTTGGCGTTGAGCTTTCAATAAAGATTCTCGATAGATCGTCTTTTTTTATTTCATCTGAGAAAATGTTTATTACTTCGTAGTCTTGCTCAACATTTTTAGAGCTTTTAATAAGATTGGCACAATCACAAACTTTTCCGTAATTCGGACCGTAAAATAAAAAAAACCGAAATGAACGAAAGCTTTCTGGTTTTTTTTCAAAATCATCAAACTTTACAATCATGGACTAATTTTTCTCTTGATGGACAAAGCGAGAATTAAATCAGCAAGATCAGTAGATAAAGATCTTACTAATTTTTTTGAAGTATCCTCCATAGAAACAATATTTGCATAATTGTTATTTGTATAGTTAAAACTTCCTGTATTCCTTAAACTGCCTGAGGTTAATTCTCCTTTTTTATCAAGAAAAACATACCTAGCTTCAATTACAAGCATAAGTGCATCAGAACTCAAATCCTTGTTTATGCCCATACTAGACACAACCCGCTCAATTGAAACGACTAACTTTAAATTAGAGTCTTTAGAACTTTTTGAATTAAGCCTTTCATCTAAAAGTAATTTCATCGTGGATGCATTGTTCTCATATTTTTCTTTTGACTTAATTACAATTTTCACCTTGTGGGGATAATAAAAATTTGTCATTTTGTACAAAGGCTTGTATGCACAAGAACTTAAAAAATAAACAACAAAAATTTTAAAAATTATTTTAATTTTCATACAACAAAGTTAATTATTTTATTAGGTATAAATATTATTTTTTTTGTATTCTTAATATTTATATTGTAATTTTCTTGGCTTCCAACTACTGTTTCAATTAATCTGTCTTTTTTTATATTTTCATCTACTTTAATAATACCTTTTTTTTTCCCATTTATTTGAACAACCATAATTACCTTGTTATTTGAAGGTTTGCTTAAGTCGGCTTGTGGCCACTTCATATTTTCAATTATTTGATCAGATCCAGATTTAGAAACTAACTCCTGGGAAAAGTGTGGCGTGATGATATAGATTAATCTTAAATAAATCGACCAACAATAATTAAATATTTCCCCTACCAATTTTTCTTTAATAAGATGATTTGATAATTCACGTAATTTTGCTACGGCTTTATTGAATCTATAGTTTTTTATATCCTCTGAAAAAGTATAAATAGTTTTATTAGTAAATTCATATGCTCTTTTTTCTTTATCTAACATTTTTTTGTCTTTATGAAAGGTAATTGTAAAGTTAAATTCTGACGAAAGTAGACTATAAATTTTCTCTAGGTATTTATTCATTGCTTTGATACCGTCTAAAGACCATTCTAAGTCTCTTTCTGGAGGAGAGTCTGATATCATAAAAAGACGTGCAGTATCTGCACCATATGTAAACACAATTGAATCAGGATCTACAATGTTCTTTTTGGATTTACTCATTTTTTCTGATCTGCCCTTTAGAACTTCTATTGTTTTACCGCCTTTATTAGTCCAATAAGCTCCTTTTTCTTTTATAACGTTTTTTGGCTCTATCCATTTGTTATCTTTTGTGCTGAAAGTTTCATGACAGACCATGCCTTGTGTTATAAGTTTTTTGAAAGGCTCCTTAGGAAGTTGCTTTCCACAAACCTTCAATGCTCTAACAAAAAATCTAGAATAAAGTAAATGCAAAATTGCATGCTCTACCCCACCGATATAATGATCTACCGGCATCCAATAAGAAATGTCTTCATCCTCAAAAGGTTCCTTTGATGATATTGGCGAACAGAATCTTAAAAAATACCATGACGAATCAAAAAATGTATCGAGAGTATCTGTTTCTCTAATTGCATCCATTCCAGTTTTTGAACATTTAGTTTTTTTCCAGTGCGGGTGATTTTCAAGAGGGTTTCCAGTTGACTTTAATTTAATATCATTTGGCAGCCTAATTGGTAATTCACTGTCCTCTACAGCCAGTATTTCTCCGTCTTTTCTGTAAATTATAGGAATAGGACATCCCCAATATCTTTGTCGTGATATACCCCAATCTTTTAATCTGAACTTTACACATTTTCTTCCAATTTTTAACCTCTCAATTTTTTCAACAATCGTTTTTTTTCCGTCTTTTATATTTTTTTCGTTAAGGAATTCAGAGTTTATTAGTATATCTGCCTCATTAGTTTCACAATAAGGAAGTACTTTTTCTTTGTCTTTTATGATACACTTTATTGGAATGTTAAATTCTTTTGCAAAATGATAATCTCTTTCGTCATGAGCTGGGCATCCGAAAATTGCTCCATTTCCGTAATTAATCAATACATAATTAGAAAAAAATATTGGAATTTTTTGGTTTTTAATAAAAGGATGTTGAGCAAAAAGAGATGTATGAAATCCAATTTTTTCTTGGACAGAATCCTTTGTTTCCTGCATTTTTAAACACTTGTTCCTAAATTCTAAAAATTTTTCATCATCTAAAAATTTTGACGAAAGGGGATGTTCAACTGATAATGCGATAAAACTTGCTCCAAAGATTGTTTCAGGTCTTGTTGTAAAAACGTCAATTGATAATTTTAATTGGGACACCCTGAATTTTATTTCAGCTCCTTCAGACATTCCGATCCAATTTTTTTGCATTAATTTGACTTTATCTGGCCAATTTTCTAACTGATTTAAATCACTTAAAAGCTCTTCTGAAAATTTAGAAATCTTAAGAAACCATTGAGACAGTTTCTTTTTCTCAACGATTGCTCCAGATCGCCAACCTTTTCCATCAATTACTTGTTCATTTGCTAATACAGTCTTATCAATCGGATCCCAATTAACAAAACTATCCTTTTTATAAACAAGCCCATTTTTGAAAAATTCTATAAAAATCTTTTGTTGATGTTTGTAATAACTTGCGTCACAAGTTGATATTTCGCGTTCCCAATCAATTGATAGTCCAATTCTCATTAATTGTGATTTCATACTCTTAATGTTTTTTTCAGTCCATTCTTTGGGATTTACATTATTCTCTATGGCAGCATTTTCCGCCGGCATCCCAAAACTATCCCAACCCATCGGATGTAAAACATTAAAACCATTAAGTTTGTAGAATCTTGCAGTAACATCACCTATTGTATAATTTCTTAAATGTCCCATGTGAATTTTTCCAGAAGGATAAGGAAACATTTCTAGAACATAAAATTTTTTTTTTGTTCTATCTGCCTTGGATTTATATATCCGTTTTTCTGCCCAATAGTTTTGCCACTTCTTCTCAATGATTTCTGGATTATATTTTTTCATTATTGTCAAAACAACTGATTGCCCCAAAACCGTGTAAATTCCTATTCTTCATAGACTTAAAATTTTTGTAATTTACACCCCCTAGTGCAAAAATTACCTCTTCTTTAAAAAAAAAACAAAGAGAAATAAAAATATAGTTGCTTAAAGGTTTTTTTTCAGGATATGAATGAGTTTTTAGAACTGGTGAGAGAAATATTAAATCAATAAAACTTTTCGCTAAAAAAGCTTCTTTGAGGTTATGTACCTTTGCTACAGTAAAATAATTTTTGTATTTATTTTTTGTTAAATGAAATTTTTTTGATTTTTTATTTATTTCAATCATCATTCCGAATGCGTGATACTTACTACACCAAAATTTCGAAAAAGGAATAACAAATTTAATTTTTTTTTTTCTACAAAACTTTATACATGGTTCAATTTTTTTTAGAAAATTGTAAACGTTTAAATTTTTATTAAAGAATACTACACCTACGTTTTTTGATAAATGATTTAATTTTTTACTATCTGATAAATTTTCGGGGTTGAAAAAAAACCATTCTTTAGGAATTGTGGAATTTTTTTTATTTTGGTAATACATACTCATGAATAAAATATTATCAAATTATGATGAAATTTTGAAACAAATACGCTTTTGCAATGGAAATTTAGATAGAAAATATTGTGAAACTAAGTTAATAGCCGTTTCTAAGCAGTTTCCAAAAGAGATAATTCAAATTTTAATCAATAAAGGTCACAAACTTTTTGGAGAAAATAAAGTTCAAGAAGCTCAATTAAAATGGATGGACCTTAAGAGGGAAAACTCTGAAAAGAAAATTGAATTACATCTTATAGGGCCTCTTCAATCAAATAAAGCTAGTTTAGCTTTAGATATCTTTGATGTAATTCAGACTGTTGATAGAGAGAAAATAGCTTTGAAATTAAATAAATATTTAGGCGAGAAAACAGATTTAAAAAAAAAATTCTTTATTCAAGTCAACATTGGAGGTGAAAAACAGAAAAGTGGAATAGAAGAAAACCTGGCACAACAGTTTTTTAAATGGTGTTCAAATGATCTTAAACTAAACATCATAGGATTGATGTGCATTCCTCCACTTGGTGAACCACCCGCTCCTTTTTTTAAAAAACTAAGAAATTTATGCGACCAGCTAAACCTTATGCATGCAAGCATGGGAATGTCTAATGATTTTGAATCAGCAATTGAACATGGAGCAACTTTCGTAAGAGTTGGAACTGGGATTTTTGGCGAGAGAAATTAAAGAATTAATAATTTTGAATAAGATTTAATTGAATGAAGAAGTTTCAGAAGTATTTCTTTCTCTAGCGCAATGCAACCATCTGTGTAGTCTTTGGACGTATCACTACAGTGCAAAAAAATTGCACTACCCTTAAATTTTTTAATCTTACCTAAGTTGTAATTAAATGTAATGAATATGTCATAAAGATCGTCATCTCTGTAAAGGTCTTCGCATACGTAATTTTTTTTTGTCTGAAAGCTGTTATAAAATCTGCTTTTTGGATCAACGCACCAAAAAGAGCTTTTATTAATCTTTTTTAATGGAAGGCAAGTTTTTAAATATTTCACCTTATCTGGGCGATAGTAAACTTCCGAAAAAACAAAAGTTCCTATTGGGGTAACTTTATCTCCTTCACGTGTTTTTTTTCCGATACCACTTGACCCCACAAAGCATTTGCTCTGAATATTATCATAAACTAATACGCCAATATTTATTTTTTTTGTTTTAAAAACTTTTAGATTTGCCACTATAAAAAGAATATGACAAAAGTTAAAAATCTTATAGCTATTTTTAAAAGAAATTTACTCTTTTTTGAACTTCAAAAACTTTTAAAAAAAGAAGGTTTTAAAATTAATTTAGAAAAAGATTTCAAATCTCTCAAAAAGTCAAACTTTCAAAATTCAATAATAATATTTGAAATTACTTCAGAAAATGAACTACGTAATATTACTTCTCTTTTAAAGAAAAATCAAAATAGCTCAAATTGTATATTTATTATGAATAAAAAAATCAAACCTCCAACAGAAAACTTTAATTTTAAGACATTGAATCATCCTTTAATGTTTAATGATTTACTAAGATACATTAAAACTTTAGAAAAAACTTTTAGTGAGGAAAAGTTGAACGTAAAATTTGGAAATAAGCTGTATGATCATCATAATGCTAAATTGATAAATGACACAAATGGAGACTCCATAAAACTTACTGATCTCGAAAACAAACTTATAAACTTTATTTTAAACAAAAATGATGGTTGTACCAAAAATGAAATTCTTAAGAATGTTTGGGAGCATGTCGCAAAATTAGAAACACACACCATGGAATCACTAATATACAGGCTTAGAAAAAAAATCGAAGATGACCCCAATCAACCAAGAACTTTAATTCAGATTAATAAAAAGTATTATTTAAACCGTGGTTAGTATATTTGAAATGGAATATTTCTTGGATCTTCTAATTCGATGTTGAATAGTTTTGAAGGCAAGTTTTTATTTAGTTGGAGGTTATCAAAAAATACTTCTGTTTTTGTTTTATCTGTTTTAAACACAGTCCATTTCTTCATTCTAAAAGGTTTAGTCTCAAATAAAATTTCAATAATACCTTTGTCTTCAAAATTAGTGCTCGAAATCTCTACTAACAATGTACTTTCATTTTCAATTAATTTTAATATTTTAACTTCATTCATATCTAATTTCTTAAAAAGAAGAATACTAAGCGGATTTTCATTTTTCCTGTGAAAGTTTATGCTTTTGAGATCCTTATTTACAGAAGCTAGACGTTTGGAGTCTGAAATTAATAGAAGAGGAATTTGTTCATACTCGATTCTAAACTTGCCTGGACGAGACACAAAGATTTTGCCGGACAATATGTCTCCATTATTATTAATTTGAATAAATTTTGAGCTTAAGGAAGAAAAACTCTCTAGATAATTTAGAATTCTATCTCTATTTATATTGCTAAAAGCTTTGTTATGTATAAATATATAAATAACAATTATTAGAGTTATTTTTTTGAACATGAAAGCATCATATACGAAGATATCTAATCTGTGTAATTTAAGATTATTTTTATTTTTAGTACTCTTTATTGTGTCGGGCTGCCAAATCAATCAATCCGTAAGCATTCTTAAAGAGAAACTTTTTTCAGAAACTGATGAAGTAGAAAAAGATTATGAAGAAGAAGAGAAAGTTTCTGAACCCTTAGATATTAAAAAAAAAGAGGTTAAAGAATCTTCAACTGTAGAACAATTAGAACAAAGTAAAAAAGAAGTTCAGAAAGATCAAATGTCATTTGAATTAAATGAAGACAAAATAAAGAAAGAAGAAACTTTAGATAAAAAAAACTCAAACGAGAGTAGAGTTTTACGTATCAAAGAAATGGGACAAACTAGAGACACGGAAAGTAAGATAGTTTCATTTTTTACTAAATTTTTTGTTGATGATGAAGAAGGTTTTGACGATAAAAAATCTTCAAATAGTTCGACTATTCAAAAAATCGAAATGGAAGCTGATAAAAAGAAAGAAAATAAAATCTCTCAACTCAGTGAAGTTAGCTCAGGGGATATCAACGATAAAGACTCTGTTGATAGAGATTCGTTTTCCAACGTTTTTATAAGTCAAGATTTTGAAGACCCAGAGATTGCAGCCGAAGAAATTGAGGATGAAAGTTTTACGGATAATAGAGATGATTATGAAGCAAACGAATCAGAAAAGAAAACTTCTGGTTATGCATTTTTAAATCTTAAGAAACCAGAATTGAAAGAAAAAAAAATAGAAAAAGATAATTTAGTAGGTTTGCTCCTGCCATTAACTGGCGAGAAAAGTGCAGCAGGCAATTTAGTTATAAATTCTTTAAGATACAGTATGCTACTTAGACCTAATCAACTAAATTTTAAAATTTTTGACACTAAAGGCACAGCAAGAGGAGCAGTCAATGCTGCAGAACAAGGGATAACAAATAATGTGAAAACTTTCATAGGCCCCATTTTTTCTGATGAAACAAGAGAGGTAAAAGAACATTTCAAAAATAAAAAAAGGTTAACTTTTTTTAGCCTCTCTCCTGATTTAAATAATGTATCTGAAAACATAATTGTCTCGGGACAAAATCCTAATGATCAAATATCTTGTATAACAAAACATATTGCTAAAAATGATAGCAAAGATGTTTTACTGATTCATCATGCCGATAAATACGGGTATGTAATCAGAAACAGTTTTTTAAACTACGTAAATGATTTTGGTATGCTGGGGATTAATATCGACTTTTTAGAGGTAGATGGAAATACTGATTTAAATGATAACGTAAAAAAAATTAGTCGATTTAATGAGAGGAAACTGCAATTAGAAAATGAAATAATGAAAATTAAAAATAATAGCGACTTGAATGAAGAATTTAAAAATAGTGAAATTAAATCTCTAGAAAGGATGTTAACACTTGGATCCCCTTTTGATTCAATAATTATTGCATCAGAGGGAGATAGACTTCTTGAGATTTTATCTCATTTAGCTTTCTATGACATTAACTCTGAAAACTCTAACATTTATGGTACTAGTTTATGGGAGGATACTAATAAAAAAGACAACTTATTCAAAGGGACATTTTATGCTTCAAGTTTAAAATATAAGGATGAGGAATTTATTCAAAATTTCAAAAACGTTTTTTCTAAAGACCCAATGTCATTTAATTACCATATGCATGATCTTTTAGATTTAGTTGAAAGCTACAAAATAATGAGCGAAAAAGACAAAACAAATTCTGTCTTTAACGGCGAATTTACGAAAAGTAAAATTAAATCAGGTTTTTTGCAACGAGAAATCTACCTTAAAAGAATAAAAAAGAATAAAAAAACTGAAGAGGTTTTTAACTGTCGCTTAAATGTAATTTGATTAGTTTTTTAAGAGCAATACTTCTATGGTCAATAAATATTTTGTCGGAATGTGCCATTTCGGCAAAAGTCTTTTTGTAACCGTCAGGAAGAAAAAATGGGTCATAACCGAAGCCGTTTGTTCCCTTAGGTGGCCAGACTATTTTCCCTTTAACTTCACCATTATATGAATAAATTAAATCCTTAGAAAATTTTATAGAAAGACAACATGTAAATTTTGCTGAAAAATCTTTATTTTTTTTTGCTTTAACCTCTGAATATAGCCTTTCCATTGCTTCGAACCATCCACCACAATTTTTTTGAAATCTTGATGAGTATATTCCTGGCCTACCTCCCAGACTAGTCACACTCAACCCAGAGTCATCAGATATCGCAATATACTCTTCAGGAATACTTTTAACCTTAATTAATGAATTTTCCTGGAAAGACTTTCCTGTCTCTTTAACATCTTTAATTCCGATATCATTTGAGGTTATTATCTGTAAGTTGTAATCAGCAAGAAGTGTTTTAAATTCATTAATTTTTCCTTCATTGTGGCTTGCTATTACAATTTTGTCGCCCACGCAAAATTTATGATTTAATCGCATCTTTTTGAATTTTAAAAATATTTTTCATAGATTTTTCAGTCTTATCAATCATCTCCGTTACAGAATTCAAATTAAATGTATTTTCCTCGCCGGATATTTGAATTTCTGAAAAACCCGATTCTTTCGATAAAACAAAATTTGCATCGACTTGAGCCGCTGAATCTTCATCATAATCAAGATCAACTAAAATTTTTTCGTTTACTATTCCACAGGAAATAGCAGCAACAAAATCCTTTATTGGATTTTTTTTTATTAAACCCTTTTGTACAAACTTTTTTATAGCTAAACATAAAGCTACATAACCGCCAGTTATGCTTGCAGTTCTGGTTCCACCATCTGCTTGAAGAACGTCACAATCAACAATAATTTGGTATCCCATTAGTTTTTCCAAGTCTACAACTGATCTTAAGGACCTTCCTATTAATCTTTGTATTTCAACAGTTCTTCCAGATTGTTTGCCAACCTTTGATTCTCTCTTATTTCTTGAATTAGTTGATCCTGGAAGCATTCCGTACTCCGCTGTGATCCATCCGGTTTTTTTTTCTCTCAACCATTTTGGGACGTCTTCATCGATGCTCGCCGTGCATATCACTTTTGTCAAGCCATAACAAATAATACATGAACCGTCTGCATTTTTATTTATGTCAACCTCTATGGAAATCTTTCTCGATTCATGATTTTTCCTATTGAATTTTCGCACGTCAAAATATACCTTAGTTGAAGTTATGTATTTTTAATAAGTATGACAAAGAAAAACAATCCCAAATTATTAAAAAAAAAAACAATTGATGTTAAAAAGTCATATATTTTTGATTTAGACCAAAGATCAAAGCAGATATTTAAGTTGATTGTGAATGACTTTTTAAAGGATGGAAAACCTGTTGGTTCAAGAAAATTATCAATTAAAATGGGAGAAAAGCTTTCAGCGGCGTCAGTCAGAAATGTAATGTTTGATTTGCAAGAGGCTGGACTTTTAAGAGCCAATCATACATCCTCAGGAAGGGTTCCAACAGATTTAGGTTTGAGATTTTTTGTTGATGGTTTGTTACAGGTTGGGAGAATAACCAATAATCAATGTACAGAAATACAAAAGGTAATAAACAATCAAACTCAGAACGTAGAGGAAATGTTTAGTGAAACGAGTTCTTTATTATCAGGCTTATTAGACTGTGCAGGAATAGTTTTAGCCCCAAAGTTAGAGGGTTATATAAAACACATTGAGTTTGTACCAGTAAGCAATGAAAAAGCTCTTGTTATTTTGGTAACAGACTCTGGAATAATTGAAAATAGAATTATTGAGGTGCCCAAAGGATTGCCTTCCTCATTGTTAATAGAAACAACAAATTATTTAAATTCAATTATAAAGGGAAAAACTCTGAAGGAAAGTAGAGAAATTATAAGCTCACAAATTAAAAATGACAGAAGAACTATAGATAAAGTTACCAAAAACCTTATTGACCAAGGATTCGCATGCTGGGACGATGCAAGCAAAAAAAATAAATTAATTGTAACGGGCACGTCGAAACTATTAGATGATGTAAAAGTGATGGAGCAACTTGAAGATGTAAGATTATTAATTGAAAAGTTAGAGAATAAAAAAAATCTTGTTGGTGTCATAGATGAAACACTTCAAGCAGAGGGACTACAAATCTTTATTGGCTCCGAAAACAATTTGTTTGGTCTAACTGGATGTTCGACAATTATTAGCCCCTTTAAAAATAAAAAAAAAGAAATAATTGGAGCCATAGGAGTAATAGGTCCCATGAGAATAAATTATGCTAAGATTATTCCTGTAGTTGATTATACTGCAAAATTAATCGGTGAAAAATTTGAGATTAAATAATACAACTTTAAGGAGGCAATATGAAAAAATCCACTACAGAAAATGAAAAAAAAATGGACAAAACATTTGACAAAAAAGAATTAAAAAAAGAAGGAAAAACTTCTAAAAATCAACACAGCTCTGAAGCTAACAATCAAAAAGTTATTGCAGATTTGAAAATTAAACTAAAAGAAGCTGAAGACAAGCTCCTTAGAGAGTTAGCTGAAAATGAAAACTTGCGAAAAAGGCACGACAAGGAGTCTCAAGAAAATTTAAAGTATGCAATAAGAAATTTTTCTACGGAATTATTAAGTGTGACTGACAACTTTCAAAGGGCCCTTAGTTCAATACCGAGACAAAATTTAGGGGAAAACGTAATGTTAAAAAATCTTGTTATAGGCCTTGAAGCAGTTGAAAAAGAAATCTATGAGATTTTTGAAAGAAATGGTGTTGTTCGTTTTGAATCACTGGAGAAGAAGTTTAACCCAGAAATACACCAAGCAGTTTCCAAAAAGAATAGTGATAAACCGGAGGGAACAATAATTGAAGAGTTAGCAAAAGGTTTTATGATAGGAGAACGACTCTTAAGACCAGCAATGGTTGTTGTTTCTTCAGGAAAAAACCAGGAAGAGAAATAAATTTTTGAACACCAAATTTTCAAAGCAGGATTTTAATTTTGCAATCTCTCAGGAAACAATCAAAATTACAAGCATCTATAACATATTTTCTCACTTTTTGGTTTTTTTTCTTGATTTGAAGTAGCTACTTATAATATAAAAAGTATAGCTTTATTAACAATTAATGTTTAATGCCTTTTAGGGTTAAATGTTAATTCTGTCCATAAGAACTAGGAAGAAAAGGAGCACAATATGACAGTTATAGGCATAGACCTCGGTACAACAAATTCATGCGTCGCCATCATGGATGGCAAAGAACCAAAAGTTATAGAAAATGTGGAAGGTTCTCGAACAACACCTTCGATGGTTGCATTTGCTGAAAATAATGAGCAACTGGTAGGTCAATCCGCGAAAAGACAAGCCGTAACGAATCCGGAAAAAACATTGTTTGCCATCAAAAGATTAGTTGGTAGAAGAATGGATGATCCCTCAGTTAAAAAAGACTCCGATGTTTTGCCTTACAAAATAGTCGCAGGTGAGAATGATGATGCTTGGGTTTTAATTGACGACAAGAAATATTCCCCCAGTCAGATAAGTGCCATGATTTTGCAAAAAATGAAAGAAACTGCTGAAAAGTTTTTAGGAAAACCTGTCAAGGAAGCAGT
>CACFLF010000003.1:27500-45061 GCA_902567115.1 uncultured Alphaproteobacteria bacterium | reverse complement strand
TTTGGGCCATAAAGATATCTCTACGACACAAATATACACCCATATTCAAACAAAAAAACTTAGAAAAATTCTCACCGAGAAGCATAGTCTTAAAAGAAATATGTCTAAATTAATTAAAATTTAAGTTGTGTTTGTGTATTTATTTATATATTAAACTTACTTAAAATAAAAAATTAATAAGAGGAAATTATGAGTTTTAAAATTATTGATCAAGCCCAACCTAGGCTTAACAGAAGTGAATTAGCAGTGCCAGGAAGTAATCCAGCACTTTTCGAGAAGGCTGCAAACAGTAAAGTTGACGTTATTTTTTTAGATCTTGAAGATGCTGTTGCACCTGATGAAAAGGAACAGGCTAGGAAAAATATAATAGAAGCATTAAATGATCTTGATTGGAAAGGCAAAACGCTCTCAGTAAGAATTAATGGATTGGATACACACTTCATGTACAGAGACGTTGTTGATTTAATTGAAAAAGCTCCTGGTAAACTTGATCTTATAATGATTCCAAAAGTTGGTACCATCTCAGATGTTTATGCAGTTGATATGTTGTGTACTCAAGTAGAAGATGCTATGGGTCTCGAAAAAAAAATTGGCTTCGAATTGATTATTGAAACTGCATTAGGAATGCAAAATGTTAATGAAATCGCTTCATATAATAGAAGACTTGAATCACTTCATTTTGGAGTTGCTGATTATGCAGCATCTACAAAAGCAAAAACAACAGTAATTGGAGGTCCCAATCCGAATTATCATGTCCTAACCGATATTGATGGAGATAAACCACGAAATAAACATTGGGGTGACATGTGGCATCACGCTGTTTCCAAAATGGTTATTGCAGCGAGAGCTAATGGACTAAGACCCATTGATGGCCCATTTGGTGATTTTAATGACCCTGATGGATATAAAGCACAAGCGAATAGGTCAGCTACACTTGGATGCGAAGGAAAGTGGGCTATCCATCCTAGTCAGATAGAATTAGCCAATGAAGTTATGAGTCCTAGTGAGAAAGAAGTAAATCAAGCAAAAAGAATTTTGGAAGCTATGGAAACAGCTAAAAAAGAAGGGAAAGGTGCTGTATCTCTCGATGGAAGATTAATTGATATTGCCTCAATTCGTCAAGCTGAAGTTTTAGTACAAAAAGCAAAGTTGATAGAAAGCTCTTAAATTTACAAATGCAAAATTTTCTCGACTTTGAAAAACCTTTGCTTGAGATCAGAACTAAAATTGAAGAGTTAAGACATCTGAAAGATACAAGTGAAAATATTGCAAACGAACTAACCGTACTTCAGGATAAGTTTGACAAAAAGTTAGACGAGATATATGAAAATTTAACCCCTATACAAAAAGTAAAGGTATGCAGGCATCAAGACAGACCAAAATTTGATGAAATAGTTAATAAAATATTTGATAAGTTCGAAGTTATTTGCGGAGATAGACTCTATTCAGACGATGCTTCAATAAAAGGTGGTCTTGCAAAAATAGAAAATAAAAAGTTCTTAGTGGTTGGAAACGACAAGGGAATTGATATTGATACGAGAGTCAAGAATAATTTTGGTATGGCAAAACCTGAAGGATACAGAAAAGCACAGAGACTTTTTAATCTTGCAAGCAAATTTAAGCTACCCGTTGTAACTTTTATTGATACTCCTGGAGCTTTTCCTGGAGTTGAAGCTGAAGATCGCGGACAATCTGAAGCAATTGCTAGTTCTATTAGGTGTTCCATAAATGTAGAAACCCCAATTTTCTCTTTTATAATCGGTGAAGGCGGATCCGGTGGGGCTGTTGCTCTTGCAACTGGAAATAAAGTATTTATGTTAGAACATGCAATTTATTCAGTTATATCACCCGAGGGTTGTGCATCTATTTTGTGGAGATCGGCGAATGAGTCTGAAAAAGCAGCTGAATCACTTAAACTAACTGCTCAAGATTTATTAGAGTTAGAGGTAATTGATGAAATAATAAAAGAACCAAGAGGAGGTGCTCATAGAGATGTGTCTGGTATATGCAACCAAATAAAAGAATGTATATTAAGAATAAACAACCAGTTTGATGGTGTTTCTTCCGACAAAATAATCAGTCAAAGAGAAGAAAAGTATCTTTGTATTGGAAAGAAATTCTTAATAAACTAAATTTTTCCACAACAGTGTTTGTATTTTTTTCCAGATCCGCATGGACATTTAGCATTCCTTGGAACTTTTCTTTCGTTGACTTCCTCTTGTTGTTCTTGACCCAATTGTTCACTTTCTGTTTTAATTTCTACAAAACTTATAATTTTTGTTATATTAAACCTGATTTGCTCCATCATTTCTTCGAACATTATGAAAGCTTCTTGTTTATACTCATTCAGAGGATCTTTTTGACCATAGGCTCTTAATGAAATTCCTTGTCTTAAATGATCGAGAGAAAGAAGATGTTCCTTCCAACATTTATCTATCATTTGTAATAAAATAGATTTCTGAGCATATGCAAAAAGTTCATCAGAATATTGAGTCTTTTTTAAGTTTATGTTTCTGTCGGACATTTTTATAATCTCATTTTTTATGTCTTCTATCTGTGGATTAGATGAAAGAATTTTATCAAAATTTAAATCAACATTTAGATTTTGTTTACAGAAATCAATTATTTTTTTCTTTTTTTCAGTGTTAAGTTCGTTTAAGTCTGAAATTTCTCTATCAACTAGATCATCTATGGATGCATCTCTCATATCAAATACAAGCGTATCTATTTCTTTGTCATTAATAATTTCTTTTCTTTGGTCATAAATTATTTTTCTCTGTTCATTCATAACATCGTCAAATCTAAGAAGACTTTTTCTAATTTCAAAGTTTCTTGCCTCTACTTTTTTCTGGGCCCTTTCTAATGCTTTTGTAATCCATGGATGTTGAATGCTTTCGCCATCAGCAAGTCCGAGTGTTTTTAAAACTGAATCCAGTTTTTCAGAACCAAAAATTCTCATTAGGTCATCCTCTAAAGACAGAAAAAATTTTGACGATCCAGGATCACCTTGTCTCCCTGATCGACCTCTTAACTGATTGTCAATTCTTCTAGATTCATGTCGTTCGGTACCAATTATATAAAGTCCTCCCGACTCTTTCGAAACTTTCATTTCTTTTTCAAGATTTTCTGATTCTTCAGCTCCACCTAATTTAATATCAGTTCCCCTTCCAGCCATATTTGTGGCAATCGTAACTGTACCGGGTTTTCCGGCGTGAGCTATTATCTCTGCTTCTTTTAGATGATTTTTGGCATTAAGAACCTGGTGTTTTATACCTTTTTTTTTGAAAATCATGGACAAGGATTCAGATTTTTCTATTGAAACGGTTCCAACTAAACATGGTTGGTTTTTATTCACACATTCTTCAACTAGATTAACTATCGCATCATATTTTTCATTAAGGGTTCTATAAATTTCGTCCTCGTTATCAACTCTTATCATTTTTTTGTTAGTTGGCACCTCAACAACTTCTAATTTATAAATATCAAAAAATTCGTCTGCTTCAGTTTTTGCTGTTCCGGTCATTCCTGACAACTTTTTATACAACCTAAAATAATTTTGATAAGTTATTGAAGCAAGAGTTTGGTTTTCTACTTGAACTTCCAAATCTTCCTTAGCTTCAATTGCCTGATGCAAACCCTCTGAGAACCTTCTACCTTCCATGGCTCTTCCTGTGAATTCATCAACAATTAAAACTTGTCCATTTTGCACTAAATAATCTTTGTCCTTTTCAAAGATATACCTAGCCTTAAGAGATTGATTAGTATGATGAAGAAGAGTAACGTTATTAATGTCATATAAATTTCCAGTTTTTAATAATTTTTCTTTTTTGTAAAATCCCTCTAATTTTTCAATTGCATTATCTTTCAAAACTACACTTTTTGATTTTTCGTCTTTTTCATAATCTTGAGAATCAAGTCTTGCAATGATTCTATCAACTATTTTATACAAAGCAGATGATTGTTCTGCAGACCCTGAAATTATAAGAGGGGTTCTAGCTTCATCAATTAAGATTGAATCAACCTCATCAATAATTGCATAACTGAAGTCGCTTTGTACTAATTGGTCTTTCGAAAATTTCATATTGTCTCTTAGGTAGTCGAATCCAAACTCGTTATTTGTGCCGTAGGTTATGTCTGAAGAGTATGCTTTTTTCTTTCGTTTTCATCCATTCCATTGACAATATAGCCTGTTTTAAGTCCTAATTTTTCATAAACAACCCCCATCCACTCACTGTCTCTTTTTGCAAGATAATCATTTACAGTTACAATATGAACAGAATTATTTTGTAACGAATTAAGGTATGCCGAGAGGGTTGACACAAGTGTTTTACCTTCTCCAGTTTTCATCTCAGCTATCATGCCTCTGTGAAGAACAATTCCTCCAATAATCTGGACATCATAATGTCTCTGTCCCAATGACCTTTTTGCAGCCTCTCTTACATTAGAGAAGGCATCTGGAATGATATCATCTAAGGGCTTTCCATTTTTTACTTGTTGTCTCAATTCTTTAGTTTTATTTAGGATTTGATCATCTGTAAGTTTTTCATAAGTTTTTTCTAGTTGGTTTACTTTATCAACTAGAGGAAGAAACTTTTTGATTACTCTATCATTTGATGAGCCAAATATTTTTTTTGACAAAAAATTTAACATGCTATTATTTATATTAATTTTAGATATAAAGATATATTAATTTTGTTTTTTGTGAAACTATGACCCTCAAAATATCTCCACTTGCACCTAGAAAAATAAAAAAAGTTAGCCCTATTGGTGGCATTCATGTTTCTAGTACACATTGTGGTTTAAAAAAAAATAATAAACAAGATCTGGTTTTAATTAAATTAGATTCTCCGGGAGAAATAATTGGCTTTTTTACTAATTCAAAAACACCAGGAGAACCAATAGTTTGGAACAAAAAAATTCATAAATTCGGAAAAGTTTCAGTGATTCTCATTAATTCCGGAAATGCAAATGTATTTAATGGTAAATCTGGAAAATCCTCTTTACTCAAAATAGTGAATGAAATATCGAGTAAACTAAAAGTTCCAAAAAAACATATTTATATTGCATCAACAGGAGTTATCGGTGAACCATTGGATGAGAAGAAAATAATTAAAAAAATACCTTTTTTAATTTCTAATCTTAAAAATGACTCAAATTCTTGGCTTAAAGCATCTAAAGCAATTATGACAACTGATACATTTCCAAAGACACATTCTGAATTTTTTTGTGGAAAAAGTAAAATTATTATTAATGGTATAGCAAAGGGTTCCGGAATGATAGCTCCAAATATGGCGACAATGCTTGCATTTATTTTCACAAACCTTGACTTTGAGAGGAATGACTGTATCAAAAAATTTAGAGAGATTGTTGATAAAACTTTTAACTCAATTACTGTAGACGGTGACACTTCCACAAGCGATATGATTTTATTTTTTTCTGTTAATGAGAATAACAAAACAATTAAATTGAAAAATAAAAATAGAAAGCAGTTTTTTTATCACTTAGAAAATCTAACAAGTAAATTAGCAGAATATATTGTTAAAGATGGAGAAGGTGCATCTAAATTTTTAAAAATAAAGATCAAGGGTGCAAAAAGCATTAATGATGCAAAAAAAATTGGTAAATCAATAGCTAATTCCCCGCTTTTTAAGACTGCTATGTCTGGTTCCGATTCAAATTGGGGAAGAATCATTATGGCTGTTGGAAAATCTGGAGCAAAGCTAGATCCAGAAAAGTTAAAGTTAAAATTTGGCAAATTTATTATTTTGCAAAAAGAGAAAAAACTTAATCTAACTCATATTAATTCAATTAATAAATACCTTAAACAATCAGAAATAGAAATAACTGTGGATTTGGACATAGGTGTATATGAATGGAGTACATGGACTTGTGATTTTACGAAAGATTATGTATCAATCAACGCTGACTACAGAAGCTAAAAAATATATAAACGTCGTTGCATGTGTTTTAAAAAAAAATGGAAAAATATTAATTACTTCAAGACCTGTAACGAAAAATTTCTCAGGTTTTTTTGAATTTCCTGGAGGAAAAGTAGAAAAAGGTGAATGTCTTTTAGAAGCTTTAGATAGAGAAATTTATGAGGAACTTGGAATAAGACTTGATTTTAGTAAAATTTATTATCTCAACAATTATAAGATTCTAAAATATAATATCAATTTACACTTTTTTCTTTGTCTAAGTTGGTTTGGGAAAGTTAAAAATAAAGAGAAGCAAACTTTGAAATGGATTGTCCCAAAGGAACTTAATAATTATAATCTTTTAAAATCAAATGAAAGTTTTAAGATTTTTTTAAATAATTTTATTTTTCCAACTGCTCACTGAAACTACATCGCAACTTAAACGCAGTCCATTTTCATCACTAAATTTTTTCCTATATTCATCGTTAAGAGTATTGAGATAATTATTTGTCATCAAACTCTTCTTTCTATTACTAAGGATTTTATTTTCTCCTATGCCTTTTAAGTCCTCAAATATTTTTCTGATGTTTTTATAGTATATTTTATAACTAATTGTTTCAGACACTAATTCCTTAAAGCCTACCTGTCCTAATAAATCAGAAATGTCAACCATTTTTAGATTGATAGGTAATCTCATAAAAGCTCCATTAAACAATTTTTCATCTGTTGAGAGAAGTGAATCTCTTAATTCAAACATAGTTTTTTCTCCAAAAAAATTACAAATAAATAAACCATCCACTTTCAATAATTGAAATATCTTATTTAAATGTCTTTTCTTTTCAATAATATTGTTAATACATAAATTACTAATGATAAGATCAAATTTTTCATTTTTTAGAGGTAAATTTTCAAAGTAACTTTCGATTTTTAAAATTTTGGTTGATTGAATTTTTTTTTTTTTGAGCAGGTTTCTGTATGGAGATAAGAATATAAGTTTTGAAAAACTTACTTTGATTGTATTTTCAAGAGATTCGCCTGCATCAGAGGAAAGTAATAAAATTTTATCATAGTCACTGCCAAGTTCTTTAAGTTTTTCGCCTAATAGGTCTGATATCTTATTAAATAAAAAATTGTGTTCATACCAGTTTTTACTTGATTTGTTTTTAGAATTAATTAAAGAATTTAAATCTATTAAACTTGTTTGAGTCATAAAAGTTACTAATGAAGAAAATTTTAATTTATTCCTCTAATATATGTCCATACTGTATAGCAGCCAAGCGTTTACTTGAAAACCTTAATCTAAAATTCAAAGAGAAAGTTATTGATAATCAACCATCCTTAAGAAATGAAATGTATAACATTTCAAATGGAAGGCGTACTGTTCCTCAAATTTTTATTGGAGATAAACATGTGGGTGGCTATGATGATTTAAAATTGATTTATGAAAATGGAGAACTTACGAGATTAATTGATGAATAAATTTAAAGTAGCTTGCTTTCAAACAAACAGTAGTGATATTCCAAAGGAAAATATTATAATGCTAGAAAAAATTTTTTCTAAAGTAAGAAGAAAACATTTTGATCTTATTTGCTTACCAGAGTGTGTTTCTATTTTTTCTGATTCAAAAACTAAAATAAATGATTATTTCAAAAATTGGCATCACATTTTTTTAAATTTTATAATAAAGAAAGCTCAAGAATTCGAAACAAATATTTTGATAGGTTCTTTTCCATATAAAAATAAAAATAAAAGATTTCTCAATAGATCACTTATAATTTGTAAAAAAGGTAAAGTTCTGAGTCATTATGATAAAATAAATCTTTTTGATGTGATACTAGGTAAAAATGAGAAATATTTTGAGTCTAAAAATTATGACTCAGGTAAAAAATTCGAGGTTATTGAGTTGCCATGGGGGAATCTTGGAATGAGCATTTGTTATGATTTAAGGTTTCCTAACTTATATAAGAATTTAGTTAAAAGAGGTGCGGATTTTTTTTCAATTCCGGCAGCTTTTACTTATACAACCGGAAAAAGTCATTGGCACACCCTAATAAGAGCTAGAGCCATTGAAAATGGTTGTTTTGTTTTTGCTCCAGCACAATGTGGAATTCATAAGAACGGTAGAAAAACTTTTGGTCACTCTCTAATTGTAGATCCTTGGGGCAAAGTGATTGCAGAAGCGCAAAATCAAATAGACGTGATTGAAGCTCAGATCGACCCTGAGTTAGTAAAAACTGTAAGAAAAAAAATTCCATCTATGACTATTTTTTAATAAAGTATTAGAATTCTAAGAAACGATTTTCATTTTCAGTTTGTCAATTTTTAAGATTTGATTGCGAAAAACATATAGTTAATAAAAGTGCTTGCTGAAAAACTCCATTTATTTTTAAAAGGATTATAGTTGACACCTTGAATTTGAAAATCGCTAAAACCATTTTTGAGAAATTTTTTTTTAACAAAATTCGGTTTCAAAAATTTTTTCCATTCATGTGTTCCTCTTGGAACAATCTGAAAAACATTTTCGGCAAAAAGGATTGCTAATAAATACGAAGTTAAAGTTTTGTTAATTGTTGAACCAAAGAAAATTCCATTTTTTTTTAAAATATCATTTGAAATAGAGATTATTTGGTTAATATTTTCAACATGCTCGAGAACTTCCATGCAGGTGATGATGTCAAAACTATATTTTTTTACTTTAGAAAGATCAGTGTTAATGTAGTTTATTTTTAGATTTTTAATTCTTGCATGCTCTTTTGCTACCTTGATAGCTTTTTCATTGGTATCAATTCCAGTTACTTTTGCACCTAATCGTGATAGTGGTTCGCATAAAATTCCACCTCCACATCCAACGTCTAATATACTTAAACCATTTAAAGATTGATTACGATTATTTTTTTTTAAAAATTCTAATCGAACCAAATTAAAAGAATGTAATGCTTTAAAGGATCCATTTTCGTCCCACCATTCGTCTGATAACTTATCAAAGATTCTTGAAGTTTCGTTTGGCGTGCTTTTAAAATTTTTACTTTTCATTTTATAATATTTACATATGGTAGTATTAAAATTCTTAAATACAAAATAATTCTTTATGTTGATAAATGTTTTGAAATTTGGAGGCACCTCAGTGGCCAATTTGAAAAGGTTAGAAAATGTTGTAAAAATTGTTGAAAAAACAATTAAAGACAATTCTTCAAAAATCATATTGGTTGTCTCTGCTATGAGTGGTGTAACTAACGAACTCATTAAGGAGTTTAAAAAAATAAGTAATGAAATATCTGATCCTGAATACGACGTAATTGTTTCAACCGGGGAACAATCTTCATCTGCTCTAATGAGCTCTTTATTGAACAAAAAAAAAATTAAATCTAGGTCTTTACTTGGATGGCAAATACCAATATTGACTGACGGAAACCATAGTAAGGCAAGAATAATTAAGATAAACTCAAATGTTTTAAGAGATCATTTAGAAAAGTGTAGAGTTTTGGTTATTGCAGGCTTTCAGGGAATTTCTGAGGAAAATAGAATCACAACTCTTGGGAGAGGGGGGTCCGATACAACCGCGGTAGCAATCTCCCACGCTTTAGGGCTTAAAACATGTGAGATCTACACAGATGTGGAGGGTATTTTTACATCTGACCCGAGAATTGTAAATGATGCACATAAAATTGATTCAATAACATATGATGAAATATTGGAACTTGCTTCCCTAGGCTCTAAAGTATTACATCCAAGATCAGTTGAATTAGCCATGAAATATGGTATTAGAATTCATGTTAGAAGTTCTTTTAATAAAAAGTTAGGGACAATGGTTGTTAAAGAAGAAAATAAAATTGAAAAAGAAGTTGTTACAGGTATTACTTCATCAGAGAGTGAAGCAAAAATTACATTGAAAGGTATCCCGGATAAACCAGGTATAGCAGCAAAAATTTTTAGTACTTTAGCTAGTAATAATATAAACGTTGACATGATTGTTCAAAATATAACTGATGACGGTAAGTACGCTAGTTTAACTTTTACAGTCCCAGTTGAGGATGAAAGAAAATCTTTAAAAGAATTAAGATCCTCAGATATTAAATTTAAGATGATCCACTCAAACAGTTCCATTTGTAAAATCTCAATAGTTGGAGTTGGAATGAAAAGTAATGTTGGAGTAGCTCAAAAGATGTTTGAAACCTTGGCAAAAAAAAATATCAATATCCAGGTTATTTCAACTTCAGAGATAAAAATTAGTGTTTTAATTGACTTGCAAAAAAAAAAAATAGCTCTTAATGCACTTCATGCGGCCTACGGACTTGGTAAATAAATATGAATAAGTAAATAAATATGAATAAAAAGTTAAAGCAATTATTTTTTAAAGGCTCTAATTTTTTGGGTGCTGAGTTCCCAATTATGGGTGGAGCTATGACATGGATCTCAGAGAGCAATTTAGTCTCTGCAACGAGCAATGCAGGTGGATTTGGAGTAATTGCAGCAGGTTCAATGGATAAGGATAAACTAGAAAAAGAAATTATTGCTACCAAATCGAAAACAAGAAAACCATTTGGTGTAAATCTAATTCTGTTACACCCTGAAATAGAGGATTTAATTGAGGTATGTATTGAAAAAAAAGTTGATTTAGTCGTTTTTGCAGGCGGATTTCCAAAACTAAGGCAAATTCAAAAGTTGAAAAACAAAAAAATAAAAACAATGTGTTTTGCGACTACAGTCTCAATTGCTCAAAAAATGATTAATTATGGAGTTGACGCTTTGATCCTGGAAGGAAACGAAGCTGGGGGACATATTGGACCAGTTTCAATTAATGTTTTAGTCCAAGAGATTCTTCCCAAAATCATGGAAGTTCCAGTTTTTGTAGCAGGTGGAATAGGAAGAGGGGAAATTTTTTTAAAATACTTAGAGTTAGGGGCTGCAGGGTGTCAGATAGGTACGAGATTGGTCTGCAGTAATGAATCAATTGCTCATAACAATTTTAAAGAAATATTTATAAAATCTGAAGCAAGAAATTCTCAGGTATCTGTTAGATTGGATAAAAGGTTTCCAGTGATACCAGTCAGAGCAATAGAAAATAAGGCTTCAGAAAAATTTCTTCAAGAACAAAAAAGAGTTATAAAACTATTAGATACCAGTAATATTTCACTGAAGGAAGCCCAACTGCAAATAGAACATTTTTGGGCCGGTTCTCTAAAAAAAGCTGTAATAGATGGAGACATTGACAATGGTTCGCTTATGGCAGGTCAAAGTGTAAGTTTGGTTAAAAAAATACAGCCTGTTAACGAGATTATTAGTGAAATTGTGAAACAAGCTGAAGAACAAATAACGAATGAGCAAAGGATTTCTTGATGAAAACGGAAAAAGAACTGACTTTTAGTCAAAACAAAACAAAACTAACAATCTATAAGGTAATTGGAAGAAAAATTTCTGAATCTAGGAAAAGTTCTAGAAGAAAGTTAGAGGGCATTTCAAAAAAATTAAATATTAATATTGAAATTCTTAAGAAAATAGAGTCGGGTGAAATAGAAACAATTGAAAAAGAAATTCCAGTCACTGGCTTCATAAGGGCTTTTGCAAAAATAACTAACACCGAGATTGGTGAAGAACTAGAAAAACTCCAATCTGATTATTTAACGAACGAAAAACCCAAATATGTATACATGCAAGTTCAGTCAATAAAACTAAGTAAAATTTTTTTAGTTTTTCTTTCCTCATTTTGTTTTCTTCTGCTAATCATATATTTTCTAAATACAAGTTCAGGTAAAAGAGTAGAAATTGAAATTAACAAAGAAAAAGTCTTAGAGGAAGAGTTTTTCAAAGAAAATAATGACCAAAACTTTAAGCAGACTAATTCTGTACCAGTATTGAATGAAAATGAAAACACCATACAAAATAAGAATTATTTTGAGATAATTTTTTTAGAAGAAACTTGGATTGAAGTTTACAACGACAATAGAACGCTTGTAAGATCAGGTTTATTTAATATAGGAGATAGGATTGAATTTGAATTTAAAACCCAAATAAGTGATTATTTTATTAAATCTGGAAATCTTGGTGGCTTTCAAATTTTTTTTAGAGATGAATTTTTTGCTCCATTCGGTTATTCTGGTGAGGTTAATAATGGTTTTTATTTAAAAGAAAAGATAAACCAGATTAAAAATAGAAGGTTGTAAAATATGAGTTTAAGACCCTGGAGAGATATACAAAGAAAAAAAACAAGAAAGATTAAAGTTGGAAATGTTGAAATAGGAGGTGATGCTCCAATTTCAGTTCAGTCAATGACCAACACTCTTACGACCGACGTAAAAGCCACTATCGATCAAATTAAAGGACTAGAGGAAGTGGGTGCAGATCTAGTGAGAGTTTCTTGTCCAGATGAAGAATCTACCATTGCTCTTAAAAGTATTGTGAAAGAGGTAAATATTCCGATAATTGCAGACATTCATTTTCATTACAAAAGAGCAATTGAGGCTGCAGAATCTGGAGCTGCATGTTTAAGAATTAACCCAGGTAATATTGGTAGCGAATCAAAAGTTCAGGAAGTAATAAAAGCCGCCAAGGACAATTCTTGCTCTATTAGAATTGGAGTTAACGCGGGAAGTTTGGAAAAAGACTTACTGGAGAAATACGGTGAACCGTGTCCTGAGGCAATGGTGGAATCAGCAAGTAAACATATTAGAATACTCGAAGATAATGATTTTTTTAATTTCAAAATCAGTTGTAAGGCTTCTGACGTATTTTTAGCAGTTTCAGCTTATTATGGCATTTCTGACACATGTGACTATCCTTTACATCTAGGTATTACAGAAGCTGGTGGGCTTATGCCTGGCACTATTAAATCCTCGATAGGGTTAGGTTCGCTTCTCTGGGCAGGAATAGGCGATACAATTAGAGTGTCACTATCTGCTGACCCTGTTGAAGAAATCAAAGTTGGATTTAACATTCTAAAATCTCTAAATTTAAGGCACAGAGGTGTAAATGTAATATCTTGTCCTTCATGTGCCAGGCAAAATTTTAATGTCATAAAAAACGTAGAAGAGCTTGAAAAGAGACTGGAACATATAACTACACCTATGACACTCTCTGTAATTGGTTGTGTTGTTAATGGTCCAGGTGAAGCTAGAGAAACAAATATAGGTCTAACAGGCGGAAAAAGCGGTCATCAAATATATTTAAATGGTGAGAAACATCACGTCCTACGTGAAGGAGATATGATTGATCACTTGGTAAAGTTGTGTGAACAAAAGCAAAAAGAATTGCTTACAAAAAAAGTCTAATATCTTGCAAAAAGTAAAGAAAGTTAAAGGTACCAGAGATCTTTTAGGAAATGAAATTATATTGCATAACCATATAATTGCAAAATTTGAAAAGTTATGCAATTCACTTAATTTTTCACAGATTTCAACACCTATTTTGGAGTATATTGAAATCTTTACGAAGTCGTTGGGTTTGAGCTCAGATATAGTTTCTAAAGAAATGTATAATTTCGAAGATCAGGGAAAGGAAAAATTAGTTTTAAGACCTGAAGGAACAGCTGCAGTTGCAAGAGCTATAATTACAAATTCTATTGAAAACGATTTAAATAAATTTTTTTATCATGGTCCTATGTTTAGGAGGGAAAGACCTCAGTCAGGAAGGTTAAGGCAGTTTCATCAAGTAGGGATTGAATATGTTGGAGCCAATAACATATTAAGCGATCTTGAAGTTATTATTCTTGCTGAAGAGTTTCTTAAAGATTTGAAAATTAGAAAAAATTTGATTTTAGAAATTAATTCTCTTGGCAATGAAATTAGCAGAAAAAAATACAATGAATCTCTTAAGACCTATCTTCAGGAAAACTTTTCCCAGCTCTCTGAGTTAAGCAAAGAAAGATTAAAGAAAAATCCTCTACGAGTCTTAGATTCAAAAGAAGAAAATGATATAAAAATTGTTCAAAACTCTCCAAATATAATTGATTTTTTAGATTATGAGTCCAAAAGTATGTTCGAAGATCTTATCAATGGTTTGGAAAAATTAAGTGTTAATTATAATATCAACAGATACTTAGTAAGAGGCCTTGATTATTATAACCATTCTGCATTTGAATACGTTACTGAAGAAAAAAAAAGTCAGAATACAGTTTTAGCTGGCGGCAGATATAATCAATTATTTGCTAGTATTGGGGGTAAAGATATTTCTGGAGTTGGATGGGCAGCAGGAGTTGAAAGAATTGAAATGCAAATAAATGATTTAAAAATTAAAGACGAAAAAGTTTGTTTTTTTTCAACAAACAAAGAACTCGACTTAGAGATTTTAAAAATCATCGCTGACTTAAAAATTAATAGTTCTTTAAAAATACATTTTATAAACTCAGGTAATTTTAAAAAGAAATTTTCAAAAGCAAATAAAATTGGAGCAGTTGGAAGTTTCATTTTAGGCGAGGATGAATGGAAAATAAAAAAAATTACATGGAAAGATTTTGCTACAGGAGTTCAAGAGCTTGTGGAATTAGGTAATATTGATAAATTTCTTAATAAAAAATTCTTTGAATAACAAAAGTGTCATTAAAAAATAATCTTTTTTCTTCGAAACCAAAACAAATTGCACAGGCTGCGATACAAATATTATTGAAAGTTTATGGCGATTTGAATAGTGTAAATTTCATAGTGATAAGCGATATGAAATTACCAATAGACATAGCACAAAATTTTGAAAATATTGGATTGAATAAATATCTGATTTTTCAAGATCCACTTGAAAAGATATGTAATCAAAAAAAAGAAAATTATAACATAGATGAGAATCTTATTAATAAGTTAAAACCTTTTGATCTAATAATGGTTGGATATAAAACACAATCAAAGATTATTGATAAAATTTTAGTAAAAAAAATACTTAATAAGAGAAAACAAAAACCTGTTCTTTTTGTAGATTGTGGAATTCCAGGGAATGTAAAGACAGATATTGTTCAAATTCCAAATTGTTTTTTATTTGATTTAAATGATTTAGAACAGTTATATTCATCATGGATTCAAAATAATACAACTAATGAAGATAGTAATAATGAACTTTTTGACATTGAGCTAAAAACACTATTAGATTCATTTTTTAGAAAATTGAAATTTAATTTAGAACAAAAAATGATTTTTGAAAATAAAGTTAATTCATTAGTTAAGGCAAAGGGCAAAGAAATAAAATTTATCTTAAAGAAATTTTTGAAATTATTTTAAAATTATGGAAATTAAAAAAATTCAAAACATTTTGGAAACATATTCAGAAATTGAATTAAAACTAAGTAGCGTGAATACTGATAATTTTGATCACTATGCAAAATTATCAAAAGAATATTCTGACTTAAAACCCTTAGCTGAGAAATCACAAGAATTTCTTAAGTTACATGAAGAATTAAAAGATGCACAAGAATTAGTAAAAGAGCATGATATTGAGATAAAAAAAGAAGCAGAGGAAGAGGTGGAAATACTTAGAAGAAAAATATTGCAACTTGAAAATGAATTAAAGATTCTTTTAATACCTAAAGACGAATCTGATGAAAGAAATGCGATTGTCGAAATTCGTGCAGGAACTGGTGGGGAGGAAGCCGCACTTTTTGCCTCTGATCTTTTAAGAATGTATTCAAAATTTTCTGAGCTTAAGAATTGGAAAGTCGAAATAATGGATATAAGCCAGACAGACCATAATGGAGTAAAAGAAGTAATTTTAAATATTTCAGGTAGGGATGTTTTTGGAAACCTAAAGTATGAATCCGGAACTCACAGAGTTCAAAGAGTTCCTCAGACCGAGTCAGGTGGTAGGGTGCATACCTCTGCTGCAACAGTTGCAGTTCTTCCAGAAGCAAGCGATATTGATGTTACAGTGTTGGATAAAGATTTACGGATTGATATTTTTAGATCAAGCGGACCAGGTGGACAGTCAGTAAATACAACTGATAGTGCGGTACGAATTACACACTTGCCGACAGGGGTTGTTGCGCAGTGTCAAGATGAAAAATCACAGCATAAAAATAAAGCTAAAGCTTTGAAAGTTTTAAGATCTAGAATTTTCGAAATTGAAACCAAAAAAAAAGAGGACGAACGCGCGCTAGATAGAAAAACTCAAGTAGGTACAGGGGATAGATCTGAAAGGATAAGAACATATAATTTTCCTCAAGGAAGAGTTACTGATCATAGAATATCTTTGACACTTTATAAGTTAGATCAGATTCTCAATGGTGAATTACTGGGAGAGATTATAGTCGGCCTAGAAGCAGATTCGAATATGAAAAAACTTTCTGAATAAAATCCTATGAATAATTTACTCAAAGGCTTGATTTATGACGGAAAGAAAATTCTCTCAGAATCTGGAGTTAAAAATGCTTTGGATGAAGCCAGATTAATTGTTAGAAAAACTTTAAAAAAAACTGAATTAGAATTTATTACTTTTCAAAATAAAAGGGTCTCATCAAAGCAGAGCAATTTAATCTTACATAATTTTATTGAGAGAAGTAAGGGGAAACCAGTGTCGAAAATATTTGGTTTTAAAGAGTTTTTTTCAAATGAATTTATTGTTAATAAAAATGTACTTGATCCAAGACCTGAAACAGAGTTACTTGTTGAATTGACTATCAAAAATCTTTTTAAAATAAAAGACAAGAAAATCTCGTTATTAGAGCTCGGAGTAGGAAGCGGTTGTCTAATAATTTCAATTCTTCTTTCTTTAAAAAAAAAAAAAGTATCGGCACTCGGAGTTGACATCAGCAATAAAGCCCTAGATATCGCAGAGAAAAACATAAAAAAATTTAATTTAGAAAAAAAGTTAAAGTTAAAACAAAGTGATTGGTTTTCTCATATTGATGAAAAATTTGACATCATTATTTCTAATCCACCTTATATAAAAACATCTGACGTTAAAAACTTAGAAAAAGACGTAAAATTTTATGATCCTCTTATTGCCTTAAATGGCGGTTTCAAAGGTTTGAGCTGTTTTGAAAGGATTGCAACAGCCGCAAAATTTCATTTAAAGCAAAACGGAATCATTCTCTTAGAAATAGGATTTGGGCAGATAAATTCAGTTAAAGAAATCTTTGAGAAAATGGGTTATAAAATTTTTTTAAAAGAAAAAGATTTACAAGGAATAATCAGAGTTGTAGGATTTAAATTGAATTAAAACTTTGAAAGTTAAAGCCAAAGTGCTAACTTCCATCATCAGAAATATTAACAACTCATTAAATTGAAAATTGATAGAAAAAAAAAGACCTCGTAGAAAAAAACCGAGAATAAACAAAAGCAGAACTCCTAACCAATTAAGAACTTTTGAAACCAAGGGTATTAACACTCCAAAAACCAGAGGTGCAATATCAAAAGCTTTAGAAAAGTATACAAGTTTGGCTCAAGATGCCTTTTCGAATGGAGATAGGATTGTTGCTGAAAGCTATTATCAGTTTGCAGAACACTACCAAAGGGTTTTAAACGAAAATTTCGAGGGTGACAAATCTGATAATATTAAGCCTAGATTTTCTAATAACAGTGAAATTGCTACCAAACCTAGTAGAACTGAAAGAGCGATCAGTGCCACCAATGAACGGAACAATAACAATAATGTAAATTCTGCGGACAGCCAATCTGGACAAAAGTTTGGTTTTGAAGACAAAAAAAATGAAAAAAAAGAAATTACGAGTGA
>CACFLF010000003.1:0-22500 GCA_902567115.1 uncultured Alphaproteobacteria bacterium | reverse complement strand
ATTAATATTTCTGGGCCTGCTAGTAGTGACGAATATCAAATTTTGTATTTTCTTATTGGATTGAAAATGCAATGGAGGTATTCCAGGAAATAGCTCTAGCATATAGACCGTACCCCAAACCGACACAGGTGGATAAGTAGAGCATACTAAGGCGTTTGAGAGAACGATGTTGAAGGAACTCGGCAAATTACTCTCGTAACTTCGGGATAAGAGAGCCTTAAAAGTGGGCAACCATTTTTAAGGGGCACAAACCAGGGGGTAGCGACTGTTTACTAAAAACACAGGGCTCTGCAAAGTCTTTAAGACGAAGTATAGGGTCTGACGCCTGCCCGGTGCCGGAAGGTTAAAGTGATGTGTGCAAGCATTGATCTGAAGCCCCGGTAAACGGCGGCCGTAACTATAACGGTCCTAAGGTAGCGAAATTCCTTGTCGGGTAAGTTCCGACCCGCATGAATGGCGTAACGACTTCCCCACTGTCTCCAACATTGACTCAGCGAAATTGAACTCTCCGTGAAGATGCGGAGTACCCGTGGTTAGACGGAAAGACCCCGTGCACCTTTACTATAGCTTCGTAGTGGTATTAGTGAATTGTTGTGTAGGATAGGTGGGAGACTTTGAAGCATTGGCGTCAGCTAGTGTGGAGTCGTCCTTGAAATACCACCCTACAATTCATTGATATCTAACCAAGCTCCGTGAAGCCGGAGCTGGGACCCTGCGTGGTGGGTAGTTTGACTGGGGCGGTCGCCTCCTAAAGAGTAACGGAGGCGCGCGATGGTAGGCTCAAACCGGTTGGAAATCGGTTGTAGAGTGTAATGGCATAAGCCTGCCTGACTGCGAGACTGACAAGTCGAGCAGAGACGAAAGTCGGTCATAGTGATCCGGTGGTTCTGAGTGGAAGGGCCATCGCTCAACGGATAAAAGGTACGCCGGGGATAACAGGCTGATACTGCCCAAGAGTCCATATCGACGGCAGTGTTTGGCACCTCGATGTCGGCTCATCACATCCTGGGGCTGGAGCAGGTCCCAAGGGTATGGCTGTTCGCCATTTAAAGTGGTACGTGAGCTGGGTTTAGAACGTCGTGAGACAGTTCGGTCCCTATCTGCCATGGGTGTAGGATACTTGAGAGGAGCTGTCCCTAGTACGAGAGGACCGGGATGGACGTACCTCTGGTGTACCGGTTGTGACGCCAGTCGCATCGCCGGGTAGCTAAGTACGGACGGGATAACCGCTGAAAGCATCTAAGCGGGAAGCCTCCCTCAAAACTAGGTATCCCTTGAGAGTCGTGGAAGATTACCACGTTGATAGGCTAGGTGTGGAAGTATGGTGACATATGAAGCTAACTAGTACTAATAACTCGAATGAACTTTATTGAATACCTCAAACTTTTTTTGTACATATACTTTAATTAAAGTTACTGTGTTTTTATGGTCCGGTGGTTATGGCGAGGGGAGAACACTCGATTCCATTCCGAACTCGGTCGTGAAAACCCTCAGCGCCGATGGTACTTTGTCTTAAGGCACGGGAGAGTAGGTCGTTGCCGGGCCTTAAAAACACAGAAGATTGTGTTAGCGCGGGGTGGAGCAGTCTGGTAGCTCGTCAGGCTCATAACCTGAAGGTCGCAGGTTCAAATCCTGCCCCCGCAACCAAAAACTAAATTATTTTATCATATATTTCTTCATATTTTTTTACCATGGATGTAAAATCAAAACTCATTGACTTATTCTTTGCCCCTCTTTTTAAGCGCTGATACCTCTTTTTGTTCCCTATTATTGATTTCATTGCATTAAACATTTGTTCATGACTATTCGAATCAATCAAGAAACCGTTGCTTTTATTTACAAGTTCTGGATTTCCTCCAACATTCGTTGCTATTACAGGTTTTCCAAAATATAAAAATTCGAGTATCGTATTTGATAAACCTTCTTCTTTTGAAGATGATATTCCTACATCAGAGATTAAAAAAAATTTAACATCTTCTCTGCTTTGTTTTTGGAAAAAAATATTTTTGTCCAAGTAATGTTTTAAAACTTCTTTTTTTAAAAAATCTACATATTCTTTTTCTCCACCACCAACAAATAAAATCTTAAAGTTTTTGGTGACAGACATAAGTTTTTTTGCTGCTTTGATAATCAGCAAATGATTTTTATATGGAATAAAATTTGCTATAGAGGAAAACACAAAGTCAGAAGAAACTATGCCTAATTTCCTTTTTAAAATATTAACCTTGTAGTTAGTCTTTGTTGGTTTGATAATACCATTATATATCAATCGACATTTTTTTTCATCAACGTGTTCCTCGTTAATTAATTGTTTTTTTACTGCGATAGAATTAGCAAGAATTAATCTTGTTCTTTTATGAAGAAAAATTTCTAGTTTTTTAAACGGAAAAAATTTAAAATTATTTTGGTATAAATTTAATGATCTTCTACTCATGATTATATTTTTATGATTAAGAATTAAGCCAATTACCCCACCAAAAATATACGATTGAGGAAGAAAACAATGAATAACATCTGGTTTAGTAACTTTAATCCGCCACAATGTTCGAAAAAAATTAAAAAAATGATCAATTTTTTTATATATTATTTTTTTTGGATAAAATTTTTTAACCGAAGAATTTAATTCTTCAAATAGAATACCCTTTTCATTAAGTAAATGAATATCTATGTCATACTTAGTCGGATCTAATCTATTAATTAAATTTAATAAATGTCTTTCGGTTCCACCAATATTTAAAGAACCAATTATAAAGGCAATCCTTTTTTTTTTATTATTTTTGAAATCAAAAACTTTTTTATTAATATTATCCATTTGTGCAAAATTTCGTAATACTATAAAAATAAAACTTCTTTAAGTTCATGTTTATTAAGATAATTTATTAAAACTCCCATTCCCTTTTTTTGATAAACGAAAAAACTTCCTGCTGCCGCTGCTGAAACCTTTGTATTCTTAAAAATTTCTTTAATGTGTTCAATTGAACCACATCCTCCATTAGCTATAACTGGCATAGACATACACTTTGAAACTGACTCGATTAAATTATTATCATACCCACTCCAAGTGCCCTCTTTACTGATGTTTGTAATTATTAACTCACCAACACCAAGGTCTTCAACTTTTTTTAACCACTCAAAGAGGTCAATCTTTAATTTTTTCTCCCCATTTTTTATATAAATATTATAATTATTAAAAAAATTTTTTTTAACATCTATTGAATGAACAATTGATTGACTTCCAAAATGCTTTATTAACTCTTCAAGAAGTAAATTATTTTCGAATACCGAGGTATTCACAATTATTTTTTCAAATCCCAGCTTAAAAATTTTTTCAGCATCAATAATGTTTTTTATTCCACCACCATAACTCAATGGCATAAAACATTCGCTTGCAAGATTTTTTAAAAATTTAAAATTTAAAGTTTCTTTAATCTCGTGATTTATACTTATATCTAGAATTATTAATTCATCAACTTCTAAATCATTAAATATCCTAACAGCATTAATTGGATCACCCACATAGTTTTTTCTTTTAAATAAAACTGTTTTTACTAATTTTTCTCCGTCAAGTTGGAGTACTGGTATAATTCGTTTTCGTATCATATCTTCGAAAAATTCTCTAAAAGTTTCATTCCAAATTTATGACTTTTTTCAGGATGAAATTGTACACCATATATGTTTTTTAGATTGAATGCTGAAGTAAAATTTTCTCCATACTCAGTTTGAAGGATTTGATTTTTTTTATCTTTGAGATTTGCAAAATACGAATGAACGAAATAAAATCTTGAATCTGACAATAAATTATTTGTCAATTTGTTATTTTTTGTTTTTCTTACCTGATTCCAACCCATGTGAGGAATTTTTAGATTATGATCTGTAAATTTAGTAACTTTTCCTTTAATCCAACCTAAACCTTTTTTTTTTCCTTCTTCACTACTTTCTAACATCATTTGCATACCCAAACAAATTCCAAGTATGGGTGTTGATTTATCTAAAACTTTATTCTCAATTGAATTAATTAAATTATTTTTTTTTATTTTTTCTATTCCACTATCAAATGCACCAACACCAGGAAGTATCAACTTTGTAGCTTTTAGAATATCATTTTCACGATTTGATATTTTTGATGATACTCCAATTTTTTCAAACATGTTAAAAATCGAGCCTACATTACCAAGGTTAAGATCAATAATGATAATCATAAAATTACTATATTAACAGTTTGAAAATTATTATTTCAAAAAAAAGTTATTTTTTTTTTTTTGAAATGGCAAAAAGGTAGGGAGATAAAACCTTATTTGGCTGAATGCGTAGACCATATCTTTCAGCTATCCAAAATGATTTTGTAGTTATTGACAAAAATTTTCTAAACGATTTTTCAAGTTTTGATTTTGAGAATTTTCCAGAATTTAAGGCACATAAACTAATCGGTAAAAAAAAATTGCAACTTTTAATTTCAAGCCCCGCTTTATGATGTTCTCTTTCAAATTTCTCTTTTGACAATGGAACATGAATGTCAAATATGTCCTTATCAACTAGCTTTTGTAAAAAACCTGGGATTCCATTCATATTTGGAATAAACGTAATCATTATTCCATTATCTTTTAAATACCTGGAACAGTTTTTTAAACAGTCTGCTGTATTTTCAAAATGTTCAACAAGTCCAAAAGACACAACGTAATCATATTTTTTTTGCAAAGATGGAGGAGGTTTGAATAGATCACTACAGTAAATATCTCCTTTAATTTTATAAAATTCAAGAATCTTTTTACTCAGGAAACATCCTTCCTTTGAATAATCTAATCCACTAACTTTACTTGAAAAATAATTATTAAAATAAACGGGCCATATTGAACCAGCACACCCTAATTCAATTATTTTTTTTTTTGGTTTTATATTTTTTTTAAAAAAAATATGAAAATTTTGATTAATATAATTATTCAAGCTTTGATCAGACAAATTAAAAAGTTTAGGAAAATATTTTTCCTCCCATATTTTATCCCAATATTTGGTTCCTGCTTTATCGATTTGAGATGGTTTTTTATTTAACACGTAAAAGCTACTCTAGACCGTAAACAATATCATTAAATTTGTTAGCTACATAATTACCAGAATAATATTTATTTGTAAATTGAATTGATTCTGACGAAATGCTTTCTTTTTTTCTTTTAGAAAATTTTGAGAACTCTGTTAATTTATTTTTTAAGTTTGATAAGTTTACATTAATAATTGGACATTTATGCCAATGTGGATAAATTTTGTAAAAATCTTTATACATATAACTCATTACTGGTTTTCCTAAAGCCATTGCTTCTAGTGCCAATCTCCCATAAGAACCTAGCAAAATTTGATCAAAAACAAGATCAGCCTGCGTGATTAAAGATAACAATTTTTCTTTCTCTATATTTTGATAAATTACCAACTTAAATAATTTTTTTTGATTATTTATTTCTTCAACAGCACTTTTTAAAAATTTTGTACCCTTAAATTCAGGGTGATTTGTTGCATGAACTATTAAAATTTCTTTACATTTTTTTTGTCTAATTTTTATTTTATCTAAGTTTTGAGGAATACATCTTAAATGAAAGTAAATATTCTTTTTATTCTTTGGTATGAAGAGTGGCCAGTCTAAAGATAGTAAAACCTTGTTTGCAAAATTTAAACAGTACTTAGTATTTTTTTTTACAAATTTATCGCTTATTTTTGAATATAATGGATGACTTGATCTTACTTTATATAATTCTTCAAACTCTGCGCTTTTATTTAATTTCCATTTTTCATTATATTGAATATCCCCACCATAAGGATTAAGGATTATAAACTTATTACATAACTTTAAAATCTGAAATTCTATCCATTTTAGAAAAAACATTCTGTCAAAAAAACGATTTTGTAACGATATGACAAATACATCAAACTTAAAAAGCGAATATAGGAAAAAAAAATATATTATTATTTTTTGACTAACATAATTTTTATATAAAATTGGAAATTTTTCTTCAAAGTCTAAATCGTAGGTTAGTTGTTTTTCATGTGCTGGAATAAAAAGTGGGATGACTTTTGCGTTTAGCCCCAATTTTTTTATAGCATCTCTTAGTATTAAAAGATTATTGTTTGGTATAAGACCAAATAAAATTTTTTCTTTTTTATTTTTCTTTGACGTTAAAAAATTTATTAATACTACGAAAAAAATTAAGGGCATGAAAATTAAGTCTAAAAAAATGTCTATTGATAATTTTATTTTATTTTTCATTACCTTTTACTGGAAAAAAGAATCTATATATTGGTTTTAAAAATTTTCTAGAATATTTATACCATCTTGTATTGTACATATTAGGATAATCACTATATTTTTTTGCTGGATTTTTAATTATTTCTTTCAGTTCATCATTACTTAAATTAAATTTTTTTGAAATATATTTTTGTAATTCATAAATATTTTCGTTAATAATTGGTGGTTCTTTTAAAAGGTTTAATGCCTTACTTCTTGAAATAAGTTTAGCACAGATTAGATTTGAAAGATGTGCCCTTCGTTTATCAAACCCAAACTTTTCAATAAGAAGGAATCCTTGATAAAATTTTGTATAAGTGGATTCATAATGTTTACCACCATAGTCCAGCCAGTTAAGTTCTTTTTCAATAATTCTTTTAACATTTTTTGCGTCGAATTCATAATAATTAAAAATTTGCAAAAACTTTATTCTTTTGAAATATTTGTAATATATTTTTTTTAATGATGTAAAAATAGGAAAATTTTTGAGTTTACTTTTAAAAAAAATTTTGTAAATAGATTTGAGATAAACAGAATCAAAATGACCGTTAGACCAAGCAGTAGGCATTATTCTTTCTGTTTTTTGATTTGCTCCGCTTATTATATATTTAATATTAAATTTATTTGCAACTTCATATAGTGTGCCTAAGATTGCATGATCAGAGGGTATTTCTGAATCCGGTGTAGATGCTTTTAGAAAGGCGATTTGAAGTTTTTTAAATTCCTCCCAATCCAAAACTTTGGTGTATAAGTCAATATCTAATTTTGTAACAATGTTTTTTATATTTTTAACTGACTTTTCAGAGTTCCATCCATTATCCATATGCACTGCTATAGGGTTTAGTCCTAACTTTTTTTTTACGATGTATGCTAAATAAGTGCTATCAACCCCACCACTCAAACCAATAACACAGTCATATTTACCTTTTCTAAAAGATTTAATGCTTGAAATAATTTTATTTATTTCCTCTTTAGAATTTTTTTTATTAAAAGGAAGTTTTGGTACTTCTCTTAAATATGATTCACAATGATGACATTGTCCTTTACTATTGAATGTTATGTCTGGGTCAGTTGTATCCATTACACACACTTTACAAATTTTATACATAGAACTCTTTCATAATTTATAGAGTTAAACCCCTTTCAATAATTTTATAAATTTTTACTTTTTCAATTTGATTTTTAAGTGTGAGTAACTCTTTTTCATTTTTTAAAAAAGCTTTGACTTGTAAAAAAAAACCAGGTTTAAATTTAATATCATTTGAATTATCAATTTTTAGTTCTGTTGAAGATAAGGAGTTTTTCTTTTGAAAGAAAATTTTTTCTAATGGCATCAATATCCATTTACCTTCTTTATTGAATAGATTTATTTTCCATCTTCCCGCTGAGTCCCAATTAGCATGATAACTAAATGGAATATTTTTTTTGGTAACCCCCGTTCCAGCAAAAACTGAATTTTTATACCAGCTAAGTTCTCCATTTTTAACAGCTATTAATTTCTTTGGGTTTCCTGCTAAGTAAAAAGCTAAATCAATTACATGGGAGGAATTTCCAATCAACCAATTATTTAAAACTTTTCTTTCATATTTATTTACAAACTTTTCTGGCCACTCTGTAAAATCAAAAGTCATCGATTTTATTTTGTTCTTTTTAAAAACTTTATTCTTCAAATAAATTACATTTGAATAAAAACGTCGATTATATGCAATAAAAACTGATTTCTTCTCTTTTTTTTGTATTAAATATAAGTTTTCCAAACGTTTAACAGAAAAATCACAGGGTTTTTCAACTAAAATATTTTTTATATGACTTTTGATTATAATCTTAGTTATCTTTGATAAATCAATCACACTTACCGCAATAATTGCATGTGAAAAGAATTGACTTTTATTTTTTTTTAAAAAGTTTTCAACTCCACCATGGTAAACATTGCTAGATATTTTTTTTAAATGAAGGGTTGAGTTAAAAGACCTACAAACAATAGAATACTTTATATTCATTTTATCTAAAATTTTAGCGTATTCCTGGCCAATAGGACCTGCACCTACTATTAAAACATTTATGTTATTTGACAATTTTTATTCCCGTTTTTTTTATCAAAATACTCAGAAAATATTTTTAAAAAAGGTAAATGTAATTTTACAGATTCCTCTAAAAGGGGAAGATCGATCCCTTGTCTCTCTACTTTATTTATCCATTTACCCGTAAGCTCACTTACCTGTAATCTTGCATAACCATTTCTTTCCTTATTTGATCTTTTATCAATAATTTTATAATTTCTATTGTAAGGAAAGTAATCTAATCTTTTAAAACTATTAAAGAGAGAAACCTGAAGTTTTTTATTTTTTGAAAATTTTTCTTGAGACGATTCTAAGAGAAAGTGTGATTTATTGTTTAAAACACCAGAAATTTTACCATAAAAATCATAAAAACCCTCTCTTTTAGATAAGTACTTTGTCAATTGTTTTTCTTTAATAATAATTTTATTACTTTGGTTTAAAAAAGAAAAATAATCTATAAAGTGAATGAAATTACAAGCCAAGCCCCATTCTGGTCCTGAAACTTTTAAATTAAAACTTTCATTATTTATATTTTCTTTTTGAAATAATTGAAATGCTTTAAATTGTCTTAATTGTGTGTTTACCCAAGTCCTTAGTGTGTACTTATTACAAAGTTCTATAGATTGATAATAATGCGGAATTTCTTGGAAAAGAATCTTCTCTAATAATAAGAATCTAACTTTGAACTTTCTTAGTAATATTTCTAATAATTTAAATCTTACATCAGCATTTGTTGAAATAATTAAAAAGAAAATATTCTCAGGAATAATTTCTAAATCTGAAATATAAAAAACTTCTAAATTAACTTTGTTATCCATCACCTTACATTTTTCGAAATCCTTTAGTGGATTAAAAATAAAAACTTTAGTATTTTTATCCTTTATGTATCTTAGTGATTCGTAATGTCTTGAGCCAATATTTCCCGAGCCAACTATAACAATATTTTTAGAATTTTTTTGTTTCATTTATTATACGATAAATTTTATTCTTATTATCTGCAAAATATGCATATTTTTTAGTAATTAAGTTTTTTTCAGTAAAATTTGCGCGAGGAAGTAAGAAAATTGTTTTTACTCCAAATAGCTTTGCTTCTGATGCTATTGCAGAGTCTAGTGTGACTATAATATCCATTTTTTTTAGAATAATTGGTAGGGGATAATCATTCACATAATTTATACGCAAATTAGGATGATGAAACGGAAAATAGCTTTCTATAAAACTTTTGTTGGTTGTTGTAGGGTGAAATCTAAACCAAAAATTCCATTCATTTTTTTCAATTATTAACTCTTTTATTGGTTTAAAATAAAAAAGCCATTTTTCTAAATTTTGATCAGCAATTAAAATATTTTTTTTTGATTTTTTTGTTATTTTTATAAACTTATTATATGCATTTTCTTTTGGAATTTTATTTTCCCAAAAATTATGCCAAGGGTGACCAATAACTTTTATTTTACAACCAACTTTATTTGATAAAACTTCTTTTTCATCGTTAGACCAAACATAAATTGCTGAGGGTATTGGTAATAAACTTTTATTCAAATCTATCCCTTTTAAAATCTTATAAGGAATTGCTTTATTTGAAATTACGCCATGTTGAATTTCTATAGTTTCAATATTCATTTTTTTTGATGCCAAAATTAAACCCCAATTTAAATGATTATAATAACCGATTAGATAAATTAATTTAACTTGGCTTCTAGTAAGTACTTTTTTCCAAAATTTATACCAAAGATTTATTTCAAATAAATCAATTTTTATTCTATCTTTTTCAAACCTTAATCTCACACTCCTAGACGTATTTTTTTGAATAATATCTAAAAATAAATTATAGTTTTTAAACTTTTCAATTTTTTTTTTCCTCAATAAAATAGTCTTTAAATAAATATAATATGAAGAAAGTGAGATTGAATTGATTGTATTTATACTGGCAAATAGTGGATTTTTTTGAGGGTCAAATAAAATTGACTCTTTCTTATTTTTATTTATGAAGAATTGAAAAAATACCTCATTATATTTTTTATTTAGTTCAACCTGAGAAACTCCATCGGTAACAAATAAATATTTATATTTCTTAATAAAAAATGAATAGTTTAAAAAATTTTTACAAAAAAAGGATATCCAACAAAGATGCTCTTTAATAAAATTTAAAAATATTCTAAATATTCTGAAGATTATAAAATGAGAAATTTTGTTTTCTTGTTTATTATCATTTTTTATGGAATCTTTATAATAATTATGAAGTAAACCACAAATTATTGGCCAGATTTTGAAACCTTGCCACTGCCAATCATTTACATCAATATTTTTTTCAGTTTCCACAATTATCTTATTAAAATTTTCATAATTCATTATAAATCTTCCAACAAATAGATAGATAATAATTTATGAGTCAATGCATTCCAATGCCCATCAATCGGAAAATAAAATTCGTTCTTTTCTTCTTTTTTTAGATGGTTAAAAACTTCAACTAAATTTATAAATTTGCCTTTATTATTTTTTAAGTGTTCTTTAAGAAATTGAGAGAGTCCGTCACTCCCTATTATTGAATCTTGACTCAAATTATATGGTGGCATGGTTTTTCCAATTAAATTTTCTTGAGAAAAATTCCATCCTGCAGGAACAAAAAAAACATTTACAGTTCCCTCATGTACTGTTTCAATATACTCAATTATACTATTTAGATCTGCAATAGTATTTTCAACTGAATATAAAAGATTTTTTTCCCAACATGTTCTATGAAAAGAAAAACTAATATATTCATAAAGTAATTCAGATACTTGATTCTTTGAATTATAAAGTTCTTTACAATTTGTATTTAATTCTACAAAGCTTTTATAAAATACGTAATTTTCTTTTTTGGAATTAAATTTATTCTCTGGAAAATTAATTAATTTTGAATACAGATTTTTATAGAAAAAGGAGTTTTGTTTTATGAACTCTTTAATTTTTAAAAAAAAAGTTTCACCACTTGAATTTTCGTCTAAGAAAAATCTTAATTGATTATGATTATTTGTTTTTAATTTCTTATGGTAATTAACATTTCCTAATTGTGATACAAAAGAAAAATCATTGAGCATTGTAAAAATATTTATTTCAACATTTTTTTTCAGTTTTATATTTTTCAATATATTTAAATATATGATTGGAGACCAACTTGAATAACCGATCTGAAAATTTTTTTTCAAGCTTTCATTATTTAAGTAGCTTATGAAAGTTTCGTTATAATTAAGTTCATCTGCTTGAATAAATGAATCTCCTAAATAGATAGAATCATATTCTTCAGTAATAATTTTATCTACTTTATTTTGCACCCTATATCCCTGATTATTAGTAATTATTTTTATAATTTTCTTGTCATAATTTGGTTCATTTAATTTCTTTTTAATAGTAATATTTGGACAATAGTTATGGTGAGTTACTTTATTTTTACATGTTTCATTTTCTTTAAAAAAAAAATTATAAATTAGCTCTGTGCTTGTGATTATTCCAAAGAGAACTAGAAGATTAAATAATATGACTTTCATTTCTTTATTTTTCTTAGAGAGTCTAAAGTTCCAATGTCATGCCAATTTTCATGAATAGGAAAGGCTGAAACTTTTTCTTTGTTATTTTTTAGCTTACCAAATAAAGAAATAATATCCTCCTTTTCACCATTTAAATAATCAAGTATTCTTTTTTTAAAACAATAAATACCTGCATTTATAAAATAATTTTGATTTGGTTTTTCTAAAATATCGTCTATTTTATCTTTTGATAAAGTTATTACACCAAAATCAATTTTATTTTCTATTTCCTTGATGCAAAATGTAGCAATACTTTTTTTATTTTTATGAAAATTGATGAACTCAGAAAAATTTGTATCAGTTACGATATCACCGTTGGTTACTATGAAGTCTGATGAAATTTTTTTTTTTAATTTATAAAGACCGCCTATTGTTCCCATGGGATTTTCCTCCCTAAACAATTCAATATTTAGATTAAATAAATTATTTTTTTTTAAAAATTCCTCTATTAACTCAGATTTATAATGTGTGATTATCTTATAATTTATAAATCCACAAGAACTTAGATTATTAATTATCATTTCAAGAATTGATTTTCCATTAATCTTTAAAAGTGGTTTTGGAGATCTCTTGGTTAAAGGTAAAAGTCTTTTTCCAAAGCCTCCAGCCATAATAACGACATCATTTTTAATTAATTGTTTTTTAGATTCTTCCCCTAATAAAACAATAACATCTTTAATTCGTTGTCTATTATCTATGATAGGTATCCCAAGAATTTTTTCCTTTTGAAGAAAATCTTTTGTTATTTTTTTTTTTTTATTTTCATTTATCACTTTAGGATTTTGATTCATAATTTTCTTTACATTTTGATTCAAATTACAATTAGATAAAAGTCCTCGTCGCACATCTCCATCAGTTAATGAACCAATTAGCTTTAAATCCTTATCAATAATAAATATAATTTTTGAAGCATTTCGATCTAACATTTTTAAGGAGTATTGAATTGTCACATTTTCATAGCATACAAACTTTTTAAGATATTCTTTCATTTTTATTTTAGTCTTTAAATTTAATATTTATTTTTTTACCAAAAAACTCAGCTATCTCAAAGTCGTCAATAGTATCAATATCAATTGACTTGCTTAAAGGCATTTCAAATAACAAGGTATTATCAGATATAAATCCCTTATTCCTCATTAATGTATATTTATCTGTTAAGTATATAGCACCATTTAAAACATAATATTTGTTAGGTTTATTTTTATCTGAAAAAACGTTCCCAATCGTATTTGATTTTTTTTCAATAAAAATATTTAAACTTTTATGAAATTTAAAAGCTGAGACACAGCTAGTAGATTTTTTTTTAATAAATTCTTTTATACAATTATCAATATCTTTATCTGTTCTCAATGGAGAAGTGGGTTGAAGTAAAATTATGTAGAAAAAATCATTACCAATTTTATCCAATACATATTTAATTACTTCAAAAGATTCAGAATTGTCATAAGCTAAATTTTTTGGTCGCTTTAAAGGTATTTCAGAGCCATAAGATCTTGCTATTTTCAAAATACTTTCATCTTCTGATGAAAGAATAATTTTATCTATAAATTTTGATTCTTGAGCGGCTCGAATAGTCCAGGATAAAAGAGGGTAACCTAAAAATTTTTTAATATTTTTTTTGGGAAGTCTTTTTGATCCCCCTCTTGCAGGGATTATAGCAACTACCTTTTTATTATTTATCACAACAATAGCTTTTTATTTAAATTTTTTTTATTTCTGAGTTAGGTTTTATAATAGAACCGGCTGGTAAAAAAACATCATCGTCAATATTAACATTTCCGCATAAAATTGAACCTGGTGCTATATGACAGTTTTTTCCAATATTACAATTATGTTCTATTATAGTTCCGGTATTAATTATTGAATTTTTATTAATAGTTACATTATTTTGAATGATAGAACCCGCCATAACCTGAGCACTTTCATCAATAAAAGACGATTCAGAAATAATTGCTGATGGATGAATAAGTGTCATAAATTTATATCCTAACTGTTTGTATTTAATAAATAGTTTTTTTCTTAGCTCTTTATTTTTACCAGGAACAATGCCAATTGCGTTTATCAATTCTACCTCATGCGGTTTATATTTTTTTAAGAATTCCTGGTCAGTCATTGTTAAAGCCAGGTCAATAAAATGACTGCTGTTTTTATGGGGGGTAATAAAGCAACAAGATTTTTTTTGTTTAATACTTAAAATATCAAAACAAACACCTGCGTGACCACCAGCACCTAAAATAGCAACTTTAATTTTATTTTTCTCCATTTTTACGCTTTCTCATCGGTTTTAAAATATTGTCTACTTACATACAATAAGGATTAATAAAAGTTACTAAATATTTACAAGCAGTTTTATTCTTAAATTTGCTCACCTTTTTTTAAATCTTTTTTTATATATTTACCTAATATTTTTAATGGGTTGGTTTTTCTATTTGAATTTCTAGGACGTAAAAAACTCATATTTTCAAAATTAATAACGTCTCCTTTTTTTATGTCATGTTTTGCATAAATATATCGACGAGCAATAGGAAGATTTAAACTCTCTGATTTTGTTATTTTTTTTTTTCTTACTCCTAAGACCAGCTCGGTTGTTCTTATTGCATCTACCATTTTTTTAAATTCTTTTTTTGCAAAAGATGCATTATGGTCTGGACCAATCATATCATTATTTAATGTTATGTGTTTTTCTATTATTCTAGCACCTTTTGCTACTGCTAGACAGGGTACTAATATACTTTTTGAATGATCAGAATAACCAATTTCAAAATTAAATTTTTGTTTAAGCTCTTCCATTGCATTTAGATTAATATCTTCAAAAGGAACTGGATAACTCGAAGTGCAATGGAGTAAAATTACTTTATTTTTCAGTATTTTTTCAAGACTTATTTTTTTTACAAAATTAATAACTTCCAAGTATGAACTCGGGCTTTTTTTTTGATTCCTTCCAAAAGAAATAAAACTTAGTGCATTTATTATGTCATTTATCCTAGACATTCCAGTAGAAAGGATAATTTTTTTTTTACTCTTCCCGGATTCCAACAATAACGGGTAAAAATTGATATCTCCTGACGAAATTTTAATATATTTTGTTTTTAATGTTAAATAGAATTTCAGACTTTCAAGATCCATAGGTGTTGCTAAAAAATCAATTTTTTTTTCATTAGCATAATTATAGAGTTTTTTGAATTTAATATAATCTAATTCATATTTTTTCAACATTTGAAACTGATTATTTGATTCATATTTATTGACTTGGTATGGTGCCTTTTTAGCTAATTCATGAGCTAAATTTTCTGTTTTATATATTTGAAATTTTACAGCATCAGCGCCACACTCTTTTGCTAATGAAATTAACTTTTTTGCATAAGCAAAACTTCCATTATGATTTACTCCAGCTTCGGCGATGATGTATGTTTTAAATTTTTTGGGCATAAAAAATTATAATTTAACTGCTAAGTTTACACTGCTTGGCAAACAAATAACTTTTGAGTACCATAGGTTTGAGTTTTCGCAATTATCTGAGGGAAAATTTCTAAAAATTTTTAATTGGTTTAGTGGAATCCATAATGGACGAGCTAATATCCCTTTATTGTTTAAAAATTTTAGTAACTTATTCTTAGACTTTGAATATTTATCTCTAAGAATAAAACTATTTATCCAATTATTAGACTCACCATTAAGGTTTGGATTAAAAATCTTACCATAATTACAATTTTTAAAAATTTTTTTGTAATGAAAATAAAGCTTTTTTTTTTTCATTAAAATGAAATTAATTTTTTCAAGTTGACTAATGCCCATTGCTGCATTTAGTGCTGGCAATCTTAGGTTATAAGCAATTTGATCATGTTTGAATTCATATAGGTGTTCTACTTTAGCCGTAGATGATAGGTGATTTATTTTTTTCGCAACATTTTTATTATTGGTTAATATTACACCTCCTCCTCCTGTGGTAATAATCTTGTTTCCATTAAAGCTAATAACACCAAGGTCTCTGTATGTTGATATTTTATTTTTTTTATATTTAGATCCAAGTGCTTCCGTAGAGTCTTCTATTATTTTAAGTTTAAATTTTTTTCCAATATTGCAAATTTCATCTAAATCACAACTTGAACCAAAAACATGAACAGGAATTATTGCTTTAATCTTTCTTTGAGAGAATTTATTTATTCTTTCTCCCTTATTATTAAACTTTGAAATTTTTATCAAATATTTTTCAAGCTTTTGTGTGTCAATATTAAAATTTTTGTCTGAACTATCTACAAAATTAGGTATAGCGCCTGTTTGACAGACTGCATTAGCTGTAGCAACAAAGGTAAGTGATGGAACAATCACTTCGTCACCCTCACCTATACCTAAAGATTTTAAACTTAAAAAAAGACCAGATGTTCCGCTTGTAACGAGTATAGCATGATTGACAGATAAATACAATTGAAGACGTTTTTCAAATTCCTTAACCATTTTACCTTGATATGAAACCCAACCATCTTTAATTGTTTTTAAAACTCGTAACTCATCTTTTTTATCAAAAAAAGGTTCGTGTAGACCAACTGGAAAATTTTTTAGATCTAAATTATTTACAAGTTTTTTGTAGAAATCTTCAATTATTAAATTATTTGACATATTCAGATGAAAGTTTTGTTAGATATTCTTTGTTTTTTAAAAACCAATCATAGGTTTTGGTGATACCTTGAAAAAAATCATAATCAAATTTAGTTTTTAATATTTTTTTTGCTTTACTAGTATCAGCACATAATCTGGAAACCTCACTTTTCTCAGGTCTAACTCTTTTTGAATCTTTAGAAACTTCTATATTTTTTCCTGATAATTTTACTATTTGTGTTACTAGGTCTTCAATAGAAATTTCAACACCACTGCCAATATTGATTACTTCACCAATTGTTTTTTTATTTCCAATAAAATCGCATAGAGCTTTTGTAGTATTTTTTACATAATTAAAATCTCTTGTTGTTTTTGTATTACCAAGATGAATTTTTTTTTCATCACGTATTATTTGAGACATTATAGTAGGTATGATCGCGCGTAATGACTGTCTAGGTCCAAATGTATTAAACGGACGTGCAATAGAGACTGGCAAATCAAAGGATGTATAAAAGGAGTAGGCTAGTTGATCTGCAGAAGTTTTACTTGCAGCATAGGGTGATTGTGCAACAAGAGGATGAGATTCATTTATAGGAACATATTGAGCGCTACCGTAAACCTCACTAGTTGAAATATGAATTACTTGTTCTAAATTATGTTTCCTAGATGCTCTTAAAACATTCAATGTTCCATCTATATTTGTTTGGACATAAGACGTCGGGGAGGTATAAGAATATGGAATTGCTATTAAAGCTGCTAAATGCAAAACAATATCGGTTTTTTTTAAAGAATCATAAACAGAATCAAAGTCTCTAATGTCACCATAAAAAATCTGAACATTTTTTAAAATTTTATCATCAAGATCCTTTAGCCAACCATTATCACTAAAAGAGTTATATAAACAGAAAGCTCTTACCTTATAATTTTTTTTTACAAGCATCTCAATTAGATGAGAGCCAATAAAACCCTCAGCACCAGTAACAAGAACTTGTTTATTCATCAGCTTTCTTATTTAAGAATTTTATAATAGAATTTTCTAAAGTATTAGGTTTGAATCTAAGTACTTTTTTTGCCTTTTTTATAGAAAAAACAAAAGAATCCATTATCGGCTTTGCTTTTACATTGTTAATCTTCAGAGTTACTTTTTTTTGACCATAAATTATTTTGGCTAAATCTTTAGATGAAACTCTTTGACCCGAACCAATATTAAAACAATGATAACCTGTAAATTTTTTTTTCATAATTAAAAATAAAAGATTAATAAGATCATCTGAGTGTAAATAATCACGAGTTATTTTTCCACTTTTAAACAAATCTACTGAAGATTTTTTTTTTACCTGTGATATAAGATATTTAAAAATACTACTCTCAGCATCAATAAACCCAGTGAGCCTCAGAGAAATAATGTTTAAATTTAATTTATTACTATAATATTCCAACCAATTCTCACAATTAATCTTGCTACATGAATATTCAGAAAAACTTGGGTTTTTATTAAATTCCTCGTCTACTGAACAATTATTAGGATTGCCAAAAATATTTTGACTTGAAGTAAAAATAAATTTTTTTGTTTTATTTTTAACTGATTCGATTGTATTTATTAGTGACAACTCATTATTAAGTAAATAATCCTTTGGTGTGAAAGATAAAGAATGTATTATTCCTGCCAAATGAATTACCAGATCAAAATTCTTAAAAGTATGCAGGTTTAGTTTTTTTTTTGATAAATCACAAGAGATCCATTTTAAGTTTTTGTGTTTAATTTTAGGAGTGCTATTAATTTTCTTTTTTACAGCAATTATTTTTGTACCAGAAATTAATAAATTTTTAATTATTTTTTCTCCTAAAAAGCCATTCGCGCCCGTAATTAAAACTATCATTTTTGAACCACTACATGATATCTTGAGTGAAAAGTATTAGTAAATATATCTTTTTTAGTTATGTGAGATATCTCTATTATTTTAAATTTCTTGAACAGTCTTAAAATTTTTTTTTTGTTAAAAAAAGATTGGATAGTATTTTTTTCATGCCTATTTTTAACGACTATTTCTCCAGAAAAATTCTTTTTGATCAAAGAATTTTTGTTAGAAATTAAATCACAATAAAATAGTCCATTTTTTTTTAAAATTCTATACGTTTCATCTGCAGCACTTAATGCTAATTCAAATGCCATACTATCTAGGACACCATGAGAGATTATAAAATTAAAGTAAGAGTCTTTAAATGGTATTTGTTGAATTTGACTCTCAACAATTTTTGATCCAATATTTTTGATATTATTTTTTTTTGCCCATATTTTTGCAAACTTTATCGCAACACTGGAAATATCAATTCCGTAGGCATCAAGACCCATCTCATGACTAAATATAACATGTCTTCCAATGCCACATCCTAAATCAAGAATTTTTTTATTTTTAGAATTATTTAAATATTCAAATTCATTAAATCCTCTCTTTTTTACAATATGTTTTGCAAAGAAACGAATTACTTCCTCGTGAGGATAAAACACATAATTTTGTTTGTTTAAATAGGATTTATCCCATTCTTTGATTTTTAATTGCATAATTTTTTTTAGTCGTAAATATGTTTTAAAATCATAAATGCTTCTGCAGCTTTAACATTTGCCTGTGTTCCTCTTAAAATTGCTAAAGCTTGAATTGCTTTCTCACTTCTCGGAAATGGTAATTCACCAATCTCACCTTTATATTCCTTGAAAATATTAATTTTTTTATTGAGAAATTTATCTATATCAACAAACAGGTTGGGATTAAAAGACTCTTGTTTTTGTAAAATAAAGTTTGTCTCTGATAACGTCTCATACGATAAAATAGTTTTTACTTGACTTTTTCTAAATGATTTTGATGCAGAAATGATACAGTCATAAACAATTCTATGATCAGAATGTACATCATTTTTGTATGGTACTAAAATTGTATCAGCTTTAGTTTTATCTATAATATTAGAATAAAAATCCACTTGTTTTTCTAGTGGTATTGAATCAAGAGTACTAGTAACAAAGTCACTCTGAAATACAGAGTCAAATTTAAATAGTTTTGAAACTTTATTAATTTGTTTTTGTCTTTCTAAAATTTTTGAGTGCGTAAAATTCTTTGAACCATTAATGGTTGTACATATAAGCCAATGAATCTTTTTTTTTCTTTTTTTTAAAAGTTGTAATATTCCCCCGCAACCTAATGTTTCATCGTCAGGATGGGGGGCTACGCACAAAATACTTTTAGAATTTATTATCAATAGGTAATATCCTTAATTAAAAGAGTATCATTAATAGTTAATTTATCTAGAATTTTTACAATTTTTTTAGACGAAGTTCCATTTCCGTAAGGATTTTTAATATTTTTTATTTTCTGTTTATATTTTTTATTAAAAATACTTTTTATGATAGCCTTTTTTATTTCATCTTTTTTGTGTTTGACAAATATGACATTACCAGCATTAAGTCTTCCTTTTTGTCTATTACCTATATTTACCACAGGAATTTTTAAAAAAGGAGATTCTAAAATACCAGCACTTGAATTTCCAACTAAACATGAACAATTCTTTAAAAGATTAATGAAAATATTTCTGGGAAGGTTTTTAGTCACTTTTAAAAAAGCTAAATCTTTAAATTTTTTTAACTCATTAATTATTTCAAGACTTCCATAATCAGAGTTTGGGTATGTCATGATTGTTTGAATACCTAATTCTTTTAAAGCTCGTAGAGATGTATAAATCTGTTTTTTACTATCTTTAGCTTCTGATGATAGAGGATGTTGAATAAAGACAATGTAAGGGTTTTTATAATTTATATTAAACTCTAAAAAATTTGATATTTCTGACATTGATATTTTTGGAACTTTTACTAGTCTATCGATTCCAGGATTTCCAACATTAAAAACTCTAAACTTCTGTTCACCTAATTTTAGTACTCTTTTCATACTCTCATAATTAGTTACAAAGTGTATATGTGCTAATTTTGTTACGGCATGTCTTATTTGATCATCAACATTACCAACAACTCTATCACCTCCACATACGTGAGCAATCGGAATGTTCATATATGCACCAGCAAGAGCTATAGCCATCGCTTCTTCTCTATCTCCAAGAACTAAGAGTATATCAGGCTTAATCCTTGTAATTGTTTGAACTAAACTTTGTATTTGAATTCCTAGTCCTTTAATTCTTGAGGAGCTTGAATTATAATTTAGTAAATTTTCAATCCTTTCTTCTATTTTGAAGCCATCTTTCTTTATTTCGTTAATTGTATTTCCAAATGACTCTGATAGATGAGCTCCAGTTATAATTAATCTGAGGTCCAGGTTTGAACTTTTTTTTATCTCAGAATATACTGTTGACATAATATCATATTCAGATCTAATGCCGGTCATAGATAATATAATTTTCTTACTCAATTAATTTTCTCCAGTCAATTTCACAATTCATAATAACATCCAAACTAGAAAGATTATTTATAAAGCCATTTTTCATGAAATTTTGTTTATATTGCTTGTATGGTTTAAAACTTAAATACTCTATTTTTATCCCACTCTTTTTAAAAGCTCCCTCATCTAAATAATTTTTTCCTCCAATTCCACTTATATAATTTTTTGCATTAAAAAATTTGCAAATATTTAAAATTAATTGAGATCTTTCGCCTTTTATTTTCAATTCACTATTTTTTTTTATTGGTGTTGATATTTTCATCCATTGCATTAATGTTTTGATAAGCTGTAGATTTAATTCGTTTAAATTAGTCCACTCTAAACTATAAATTTTTTTTAGTTCATTTTCATAACTTTTAAAATTTTTTGATTTTCCGTAATATTGTTTTATTGATTCCCAATGTTTTTTATTCCAATTTATCTTATTGTTAATTTCTACTTCGATGATACTTTGCTTTGTTTTTTTTTTAATTGGAACTGTTAACCAGATCTCGCCAGTCGGTGATTTAATTTTATTCCGATTATGTAACCCATTTTTCTGAAATTGAACCGAATCGAGAACTATGAATAAATCACATTCCTCAATTTTTTTAAAATAATTTAACCATGGTAAGTATTGTGGCTGATGTATGGCTATCTTCACTGGTATAGAGTTAATCAATAATTTCTATTAATTTCTGGCAAACATATAATATATCTTTTTTTTCTAATGATTGATGGCAAGGAAGACATATTATTCTTGAAAGAATATTTTCAGTTATAGGAAGACTATTCTTTTTAAATTTATATAATCTTTTTAGAATTGGTTGCAGGTGCGCAGGAGGCGTATATGTCGTATCTGCCATTATGCCTATTTTATGAAGTTTCATTAAAATATTTTTCCTCTTCGAACTATTATTTAATAAAACCGGAAATTTCCAGAAAGTTGACTGTGACAAATTCTTAACATTTATTAAGTTTATTTTTTTTAATTCAATTAGTGCATTGAAATATAATTTTGCATTAGTTCTTCTAGTTTTAAGAAATTTTTTTAAATTTTTTAACTGCTTTCTAATGAGAAGAGCATTTATTTCTGTCATTCTTACATTTCTTCCTGGATTGACATATCTCTCATTTCTAGAGTAAATATCAGCTCCTCTGTATTGGAAACTTTTTGCAAAGTTAGCTATCATTTTATTATTGGTAGCAATAAGACCACCCTCACCACCTGTAATAATCTTTGAGGAATAGAATGAAAAGCATGCAATATCACCAAAGTTTCCCATTTGTCTGCCTCTGAAAATTGAACCTGGTCCATGAGCACAATCTTCAATTAAATAAATTTTTTTTTTTCTACATAATTCAACAATTTCTTCTACTTGTTCGGTTATTAATCCTAAAAAATGTACTAGTATAATACCTTTTGTTTTATTTGTTATTTTTCTTTTGATATCATCTATATCAATACATAAATCTTTTTTTGATATTTCAGCAAATACTGGTTTTGCCCCGCTCAGATGAACAGCCATTGCTGTTGCGATAAATGTTTGGCTAGGAATGATAAATTCATCTTTAGGATTTGTTGAAATTGATTT
>CACFLF010000002.1 GCA_902567115.1 uncultured Alphaproteobacteria bacterium | reverse complement strand
AAATTTGGCTTTCCAAGTTGAATTGAAACTCCATATTTAGGTTGGTGAATAATTGTATTACCGTGAACACCTATTACATCAAGATCTTTCATTTTTGAACCATATTTTAACTTAAAGTCTTTAATAAGTTTTAAAACTAGCTCACTAAACTCTTGGTTTATATGCCGGAATTCATCCGAATTTCTAACTGATTTACTTTCAATCTTTCCTGTTTTTTTAATTAATTTTTTAACGCTTTTTTTAAAATTGCTATTAAATTCATAATATTCATTTACTAAGGTTTTTATGTAAAATTTGCCATCAGTTTTAATCAAAGAAAAATCCAAGCCATCTAATGATGTTCCACTCATAATACCTAAGGAACAATATTCTTTTTTTTTCATCTTTATTACTATAACCTATTCACAAATAGTATGTTAAAAGATTTTTACAATTTGGTTATAGAAAGAGGCTTTCTGCATCAATCCACTGATGAAAAGGGAATAAAGAAAACTCTATCAAAAGAAACAACAGGTTACATTGGTTTTGATTGCACAGCTGATAGCTTGCATGTCGGCTCACTTTTACCTTTAATGCTCTTGAGGCTTTTCCAAAAGTCTGGACACAAACCGATTATCTTAGTTGGAGGCGGAACAACACTAATTGGTGATCCATCAGGAAAAGACGAAACAAGAAAAATTCTTAATAAAAATGACATTGATTTAAATAAAAAAAAACTTACGGCTATTTTTAAAAAATTTTTATCCTTCGACGAATCCAAATCTAATTGTGCTATAATAGTTGATAATTACGAATGGTTGTGCAAATTAAATTTAATTTCATTTCTTAGGGACATTGGCAGTAAATTTTCAATTAATAGAATGCTAGGCTTGGAATCTATAAAACAAAGACTGAGAAGAGAACAACATTTAAGTTTTTTAGAGTTTAACTATTCAATTTTTCAAGCCTACGATTTTATGGTTCTTAATCAAAAATATGACTGCAAAATACAATTTGGGGGATCCGACCAATGGGGAAATATTGTTTCAGGAATAGATCTAATAAAAAAAGAAAAGAATAAGCAAGTATACGGATTAACCGCTCCACTAATAACCAGTGCAACAGGAAAAAAAATGGGTAAAACAAATATGGGAGCTGTTTGGCTCTCTGAATCGAAATTTTCGGTTATGGATTTCTGGCAATATTGGAGAAATACTGACGATAAAGATGTTATTAAATTTTTAAAACTTTTTACTGAAATTGAAATTCGTGAAATTGAAAGTTACAAGAATTTCAAAGGTGCAGAATTAAATAAACTAAAAGTTCTTTTAGCAAATGAGGTTACTTCCCTCTGCCATAGTAAGGATAAAGCAAAAAATGTGGAAGTTGAATCAAAAAATATTAGAGATTCTGTAGATATTGATTCTGATATTATTGAGGAGTGCAAAAAAAAAATATCTATTAAAAAAGAAGCTTTAAACAAAGGTATAAGTCTTAAACAAATCTTGATTGATCTTGATCTTTCAAATTCAAATGGTGAATCTAAAAGACTTATTGAACAAGGTGCTGTTAAGATCAACAAAATTGTAGTGGAAGACAAAGATATTTTTATAACTAAAGAAAACTTTATTGCGCACCCCAACAAAAAAGAGTTTTTTTATTTAATTGTATTTGTAGGGAAAAAGAGGTACGGACTTATAGAGTTAGTCTCCTAGAAAGTTTTTAATAATATTTGGAACAAAAACAGAAATTGGATTGTAGAAGACTTCGTATTCACCATCAATCTTTTCAACCTTAAATTTAGCCCCTATCAAACCATCTTCTGGAGAGCCAGCAGTTACAATATCTCCGACAATCGGGAATTTTGTTATAAGGGTATTAATCGTATAGGCTGGAATAATAGATCCATTCATAAGAAAATAGTCGTCATTTAAACCAATCACACTATCAAACTGAATACCAAGCTCACTTCCCTTTAAAAGACTATCAACAACTTTAAATTTATCGTTTTCTAATTTATATTTAGCATTAAAGTTATTGAAAATAATTCCACCATCTTTTAATTTCTGTGCAAAACCGTCTAAAGAAAAAATGCTAAAAAAATTTGCAAGAAAAGGTGCGTCAAAAAAAACAATGTTTTTTCCAGCTATAGCACCTTCATAATTCTCAGAATTTTGTTTTTTTAAACCTTCAATTTTTATACTTCCTTGATTAATATTAAAATCTAAGTCTAAAATATTTAGTAAACCTGGAATATAATTTGACTCTAGAATAAATTCTTTATTCTCCTCCTCATCGCTGATTGAAAGATTATGGAAATCATTATCACCGACTAAACTAACACTAATTTTTTGAAAAGAATTATTCAACTTTTTAGCGTATACGATTGAATTTGAAAAGTTCATATTCCCGATTTTGAGATCATTTATTTTTAAATCTAATTCAAAGTTCTCTATTTTTAAGTTATCTTCTTCAAAAATATCAATTGAATCTAATGATAATTTGTTTGCGTTTATTAAAAATTTATTATTTCCGTTCTCATATTTTAAATTAAAATCCTGGTTAGGAGATTTAAAAGTCTGAACATCAAGCTCAATTAATTCAGTTAAATTAAAAATTGAATTAACTTCCACATTTAAGTTGTTAGTTTTAATGTCTGCAAATCCAGAAAAGGAATTATCATAAGGTCTAATTAGAAATCTTAATTTACCATTATTAAAATCTAAATTTGGACCAAGAAAATCTGATTTTAAATTCAAATTCTCAAGATCCCCTAACCCTTCAATTTTTGAAAATCCACTATTATCCTCAATTATGGTATATAAGATTTCAGCCTCTCCCTGTATTATAAAATCACCTTCAGGAAAAAAATATTCTGTGAAAGATGGTTTAAGAGTATATTTACCTTTTATTTCATCTGTAAATCCTTCTTTAATATTTGATTGCTCACCACTAAACTCAGTGTAAGAATTAAATATCCTACCTCCACCGTTGTATAAAACTTTTGAATTGTTAATTTCAATATTTAAATAAAAATCATTTAAATCATGATTTTTAAAAATATCTTGGAATATAGAATCTTCTATAGCTACCTTTGAATCATAAATGATCCTTTCTGTCGGCAAATCAACTAAAAGAGGAAATTTTAAGTCAAGATCTATTTTAGTATCACCTCTTATGTTCCTTAATTTTGAAAAATTTTTTTTATTTATAGGAGAAATATCTAGATAGTTTATTACATCTTGATTAGCCGAAAATATTTCCAAAAAAACATCAGCATTTTCAAAATCACTGTCTAAATCTTTCAATTTTACCATACCATTTTTTATATTAAGACCTTGAGATTGTCCTGAATTAATTGTGAATATGATTTCTTCATTTTTAATTTTTGCAAACCCGTAAATATCTTCGATTAAAGGCATTGATTCCATGTATCTAATTTTTGTATTGTTAAAATCAAACCTTCCTTTAAGATTTTCAAATAAAAACTCGTCATCTTTTTTGAAAATATTCAAACTTAGCAAAACATCAAATATCTTACCTTCTGAATTATTCTTCATCCACACATAAACTGACTCTTTGAAATCAATCGGCCACAAATTTAATAATTCTTTTACATTAATCTTTCCTACATCCACTAAAAACGTTGCAGGACTCTTTAGTTGAGGATCAATTCTTAGAACAAATTTAATTTGAGAATCTAGATGTTTAAAATCTAATATTATATCAATAAAATCTTGATTCTTCTCTCCAAAGATTTTGGAATTATTAAAATTTATTGTCTCAAAACCATTATAGGTCGGATATTTTAAATTACCGAAAAGATTTAAATTAAAAATTACTTCATCGATATGTTTATCTTTATTAATTAAAAATTTTGAAGATCCAGACAAATTGAAGTTATTAAATGATATAGAATGAAAGTCAAAAATGTGCCTGACAAAATCGAAATTAAATTTATTTAACTCAAGACTTACCTCATTTACGTAATTTTTATTTAATACATTTAATAAGAAAAAATTTTCAAATGAATTGATTTCAGAAACTGAAAAATATAATTCTTCGCTATTTAAATTAAAGTCAATTAAGTATTTTTTTATATCTTCTTTATTAATTTTAAGTTTAACTTTAGTATTTGCAATTTGAATGTTTGAAAAATTTTTAAAAAAATCAAAATTATTTTTTAACTTTTCAAACGTTGTAAAAGTATCACCTTCACTTTCAGATTTACTTAAAAGAGAAATATCAATATCTCCATCAAAAATTTTTAATGATGTAGTAAAAAGGTTTTTTTCAAATGTAAGATCAAGTGTAATTAAAACATTTGGGAAATAAGAGTCTTCATAGACGAGGTCTTCCACAAGCAGTTCAAAGTTTTTGGTAACTTTGTTGAAACTTAAAAACACATCCCCAATCTCTTCAACTTTAATTTTTTCAAAAATTTTACTTTCTCTATCAAAAAAATCTAAAAAGTTTATTTTTACTGGCTTAAGAGATATTATAAAAATGAAAGATGTAATCACTGTAAAGAGAAACAAAAAGATTATTGAAATAAAAAATGATAATCTAATTTTTCTTTTGGATTTCATAATATCTTTACTAATATAACTTACATGATAAAAAACTGTTAATAAATTGTAATTAATTATGAAAATTGGACAAAAACTAGCAAATTTAAACTTTATCATTGATAAAGATACCGTAATTTCTTCATCCGACCTTGCTGGTAAAAAACTAGTTATCTATTTTTATCCGAAAGACGATACCCCGGGGTGTACAAAAGAAGCATTAGAATTTTCAAATCTCAAAAACGATTTCGATAAAAAAAAAGTTAATATAATAGGTGTGTCTAAAGACTCAATTGAGAAACATCAAAAATTTATTTCAAAATATAACCTAAGTCTTAAGTTGGCTTCAGATGAAGATCTTAAAATATGCGAAAGCTTTAAAGTTTGGGTTGAAAAGTCAATGTATGGAAAAAAATATATGGGTATTGAAAGATCTACATTTTTGTTTGATGAAAATCTTCACTTAATTCAATCTTGGAGAAAAGTGAAAGTCAACGGGCATGCAGAAGAAGTCTTAAACTCCATTGACTAATTAAATTTTATTAACTGATTTTCTAAGAAAAAATCGATCTTTCCATCAAGTACACCACTCGTGTCAGAGGTTTGCTTATTTGTACGATGGTCTTTCACCATTGTGTAGGGTTGAAGAATATATGACCTTATTTGATTACCCCAACCAATCTCACCTCTTTCATCTCTATTTTTTTTATTTTCTTCTTCCTCTTTAATTATTTGTTTTTCATATAATTTGGATTTAAGCATTTCTATTGCTAATGACTTATTTCTATGCTGAGACCTACTACTTTGACATTGAACGGAAATTTTTGTGGGTAGATGTGTAATTCTAATTGCACTGTCTGTTTTGTTCACATGTTGACCGCCAGCTCCCGATGCTCGAAATGTATCTATTTTAATATCTTTGTCAGATATTATAATTTCAACGCTACTATCTATTTCAGGATAACAATAAACGGAAGCAAAACTAGTGTGTCTTCTCGACTGAGAGTCGAATGGGGAAATCCTTACAAGCCGGTGAACGCCGTTTTCATACTTTAGCCATCCATATGAATTTTCTCCTTTTACTTTAAATGTTAAAGATTTGTATCCGGCTTCGTCACCAATATTCTGATCCACCAACTCTGTATTAAAACCTTTTGAATCACACCATCTTTTATACATTCTAAACAAAATTGCTACCCAATCCTGAGACTCAACTCCACCTGCTCCAGAATGAATTTCCACTAAAGAATTATTAGAATCGGCCTTTCCAGTCAAAAGAGTTTCCAGATAAAGTTTTGTTAAATTTTTTTCAATTGAAATAAATTCACTTTTTAAATCATTTAGAAGTTCTTTATCGTTGCTGTTATCCGAAATAATTAATAACTCTCTTGTATCTTTGAAACTTTCTTCATTATTTTCAATTGAGCTTAAAAAATTTATTAAAAAATTTTTTCTTTTCATATCTTTATTTAGAAGATCGTGATTTTTCCAATTTTTTTGATCTTGAAGCCTTGAGTCAATTAATCTGAGCTCATCATTTAAACCTTTTTTTTCAAACGAACCCCCTCAGGTTCTCTATCAAACCTTGCAACTTTACAATTATATCTGTACTTTCGTTACTCATCAATAAAAACCTCTCAAATCAAAATTATTATTCTTGTTATCATTCTTTTGGTCAAAATCAAAATCAAAGTTATTTTTAAATGCTTCTGTAATAGAATTCTCAGTACTTGGTTTCCCCGAAACTAAATCGACATTGATAAACTTTATATTTTCTGGAATAACAAATGGTTTAGGCTTTTTATTATTATAAATTTTTTTCATTAAATCATGAAAGATTGGAGCTGCAACTTTTGAACCAGTTTCAAATCTTCCAAGAGACTTGGGAACGTCATAACCAACAAATACACCTATAGTAATTTCTGAATTGTACCCAACAAACCAAGCATCCTGATTATCATTTGTTGTTCCTGTTTTACCTGCGACTTGAAAGTCGAAGTCGTTAATATTTTTTGCAGTTCCTCTCTGAATAACTCCCATTAAAAAAGATGTCATTTGATATGCTGATTCACTTGAAAAAACATTTTTTTTATTATTTTTGATTTTGGGTACTTCAAAATTGTTTAGTGTTGAGGACTCTAAATCTGATTTAATTGAAATATTACAATTTAAACACTTTCTCTTATCGCCTTTAAATAAAAATTTTCCATTATTATCATATATCGCATCTATTATAACAGGATCTACTCTTATGCCTTCATTCGCTAAAGTTGCATAAGCTGATGTAATTTTAATTAATGAACTTTCAAGAGAGCCCAATGAACTGGATATCAAATATGGGAATTTTTCATAAATTCCAAGGTCTGTTGAGATCTTTGCAATTTTATCAAGACCGATTCTGTCTGAGAGTCTGACTGTCATTAAATTTCTAGACTTTTCAATGCCAAGTCTTAATGTACTTAATCCATAAAATTTATCACCGTAATTTGTCGGTCGCCAAATACCATCTTTAGAATAATCATCGATTACAAAAGGAGCATCAAGCACTTTTGTAACTGGAGAATATCCATTTTCAAGTGCTGCAAGATAAACTATAGGTTTGAAAGAGGAACCAAGTTGTCTTTTTGCCTGTGTTGATCTATTAAAAGAAGAGCTTGAATCGTAACCACCTACCATAGCTAAGATTCTCCCAGTATTATTTTCTAACACGACAAGTCCTCCATTTACTTTAGGGATTTGACTTAATTTATAAGTTTTAGCTGTTTTATCGAATTCTAAAACGATAACATCACCTATTTTAAATTTGTCCTGCATTTCAAATTTTTTATCTTTGATAAGTTTCATATTTTCAAAACTGAGACTTACTTTTTTTTTATCACTTAATAGAATTTTGATGAATTCTTTATTAACTCTTGTAACAACCCCCACTTGTTTGTCAAACAAACCTTCCGGCTTCTTAAATTCAGCAATAAATCTTTCAAAATTCTTTTTTTCTTTGAAATTTTCTATTGGTCCAAGCCATCCTTTTCTATTTGAAAATTCATTTATGCCTTTTCTAAAGGATTCTTCAGCTTGAAGTTGGATGCTTTCGTCTAAACTTGTCATAATTGTCATTCCACCATCATAAAGTTTACTTTCATTAAACATGGAAATAATTTCTCTTCTTACCTCTTCTTTAAAGAATGAGGCCTTGTTATTCAGTATTTTTTTGCTTTTGGAAAGCTTTATAGGTTTGCTAATCATTTGATCATACTCAGCCACTTTAATAAAATTTTCATCTAGCAGTCTCTTAAGAACCCAATTTCTTCTTTTCAACGCTTTTATAGGGTTTTTATATGGATTATATGTTGAAGGTGCCTTTGGAAGAGCTGCTAACATTGCCATTTCGTCTAACTCAAGATCAGATAAAGCCTTATTAAAATAATTGAGTGAAGCTGATCTAATTCCATATGACCCACCACCCAAATATATTTCATTCAAATAAAGTTCCATAATATTCTCTTTTTCAAGTATCTTTTCCATTCTTAATGCTAGAATGATCTCTTTTATTTTTCTGCTGTAAGAAATCTCATTTGTTAACAAAAAGTTTTTTGCGACTTGTTGTGTAATCGTTGAAGCACCCTCTGGTCTTTTATTGCTAAATGTTTTCATAACGTTTTTTAAAAAAGCTCTAAAGATTGATTTTACGTCAATGCCAATATGATTGTAAAAGTTTACGTCCTCTGAAACCAAAAAGCAGTTGATTAATTCAGTTGGAATTTCTTCATATTTCGCAAAGATACGATTTTCATTCGAATAGTCCTCCAGAAAATTGCCATTAGATGTGAAAATTTTAGATACTAACCTTGGTTGATAGTAAGAGAGTTTATCAAAATTTGGAAGATCTTTTCCAAACAAATAAGCGATAAAGATTAAAAACAAGAAGGACGATATTATACCAATTGAAAATAGCATAAAAAAATTTTTTAAATATCTTCTCATATCAAAACCCTAAATATCATTTTTTTCTTTCCAATTAAAATAATTTATAACAGCTTTTACAATTTTATCAGATAATTTTCTTTGATAATCCTCAGATATTAATAATTTAGAATCATTTTTATTGGATAAGTAACCCATTTCTAGGAGTACAGAGGGTATATCTAAGGATTTTAAAACCGCAAAACCAGCTGAACGATGAGTTCTTTGGAGAAGACTAAAGTCATTTTTGAAGGATTTAATCAAAAATTTAACAAGTAAACTCGACTGATTCAATGTATCTCTTTTTGTTAGATCTAAAAGTATTGATGTAACTTCAGAGGTTTCTTCCGACAAATCTACACCATCAATTAAGTCTGATTTATTTTCCCTTCTTGCTAAAGCCGCTGCCTCTTTATCAGATGCTCTCTCAGAAAGAGTATAAAGTGAAATACCCCTAGCTCTTGAGTTTCTATTAAAATCAGCATGTAAAGAAATAAAAATATCAGCATTATTTTTTTTTGCTATTCTTGTTCTACTTCTAAGTTTTAAAAAAACATCTTTATCTCGAGTCAGAATTACCTTGTAATTAGTTTTTTGTTCAAAACTTTTTTTTAGAAGTAAACCTACTTTTAAGGTTATATTTTTCTCAAGATTTTTAAAAATACCAACTGCACCAGAATCCCGACCTCCATGCCCAGGGTCAATAATAATTGTTTTTCTTTTTTTTTTCTTAGAGGAATAATCAATGACGATTCTTGAGTGAAATTCTTTTTTTTTTTTTAGTAAGTAAATATTTGTAGAAAAAATATTTTTATTAAAATTTAACGATAATTTCTTTAATTTCTTGTTATAAGCAACTTCACTTAAATCATTTTTTGTTGTAAATCTTTTATTCACTTCTATTTCATCTTTAAAAAAAATCTCAATCCTCTTATCGAAAACCTTTGAATTAAAAGAAGTATCTTGAGTAAGATCGAGTACTATTCTTTTTATTTCCCCATTAGAACCAAATCTTAAATTTACTAATTCAATAGAATATGCTTGATTAACATAAATAATAAACAAGAAAATGAATTTAAAAAAATGAATCAATTTAAAAAAAAAAAAGTTATACTAGATATAGTGTTTTTTTTTTAAAAAAAATCAATATCTTCCATGATTTTTTTAAATTTATGTGTCATAATGTCATAATAATACAGATTAGATTAAAGATTTTATAAGGATAAAAAATGAAGAAGAAAATGTTAATTGATGCATCTCAAAAAGAAATTATAAGAGTTGCAATAATTGAAAAGAATAACTTAATAGATTACGAGTCTGAAAAAATTAAAAATGAAAGAATCAAGGGAAATATTTATCTTGCAAAAATTGTTCGGGTCGAACCATCACTACAAGCTGCATTTGTTGATTATGGAGGAAATAAACACGGATTTCTTGCATATAATGAAATACACCCCGATTATTTCAAGATCCCTACTTCTGATAAAAAAAAATTACTTCAACAAGAATTAGAAGCTTCCAATATTGTTCCTCTTGATGAAGAAGATGACGACTTTGAGGATCAACAGATCAACAATGAGAAGATCATAAATCAAGATACCAACTCAAATGAAAGCAATCAACAAAAAGGTTTTCTGACGAAAGTATTTGATTTTTTTAATTATAAACCAATAGAAGAACTCCCTGTGCAAAGAATCAGAAAAAGAAAAAAATTTAAAAATAATTCCCCAAAGAGGTCGCAAATTATTTTTCACAGGAAGTACAGCATTCAAGAGGTAATCAAAAGTAATCAAGTAATATTAATTCAAGTAGTAAAAGAAGAGAGAGGTAATAAAGGTGCAGCAGTTACAACAAGATTATCATTGGCTGGAAAATACTGTGTTTTAATGCCCAATACAAACAAAGGCGGTGGTATATCTAGAAAAATTGAAGACACAAAATTAAGAAAAAAATTAAAAGATCTTTTAAGTAAATTAAATATTAAAAAAGGTATGGGCGTTATAATCAGAACAGCTGGACAAATTATGGGGATAAAAGAAATTAAAAGAGATTATAATTCTTTGATAAAACTTTGGAATGAAATCACTTCCAAAACAATCAAATCTAATGCTCCATGTCTTATTCACGAAGAAGATAACATTATAAAAAGATGTATAAGAGATTATTTTGATTCCTCCTTTGATCAGATCCTAATTAATGATAAGGAAACACTGAAAAAATCTAGAGAAATTGTTAAACAATTTATGCCAAGTTCTTTAAAGTCGGTAAAAAACTATACTGATAAAAAACCGCTTTTTTCTTCCTTTGGACTTGAAAAGAAAATTATAGGTATAAACAATCCAACTGTTAATTTGAAATCTGGAGGATATCTTGTTATAAATCAAACCGAGGCCCTTGTTGCAATTGATATTAATTCAGGCAAATATACAAAACAACGAAACATTGAAGATACCGCTTTTAAGACGAATTTAGAAGCTTCTGAGGAAATTAGCAAACAATTGCGAATTCGCGATTTAGCAGGATTAATTGTTATAGATTTTATAGATATGCTTGATAGAGGTCATAATATCAAAGTTGAAAGAAGGCTTAAAGAATGTCTCAGAGAAGATCGAGCAAGAATTCAAGTAGGAAGGATAAGTAACTTTGGATTATTAGAACTTTCTAGACAAAGGTTAAAAGTGACTACCGACACAGTCTTGTCCAAAAGATGCCATACTTGTAATGGTTATGGTAGCATAACGTCTATAGATTTTCTGTATGAGCAACTTATAAAAGTTTGTAATGAGTATTCTTTAAATGCCGTTTACAAAAATATTTTTCTTCTTGCAGGCAAAGAATTGTATGACCTAATTTTAAAAAAAGGCAAAGACAAGAATCATTCTTTACTCTCAAAAAAAGTTATAGTCAGTCACTATCCTAATTTGAAAAATAATGAATTTTTGATTTGTTCTGCAACAGAAGTTTTATATAAAAATTGTCATGAAAGCAATAATATTGAAAATTTCTCTGATTATTTGATAAACTCAGTTGATGACAACGAGAAAAAAGATTTTCAGGAAAAAGACAATAATTTAGATATAAAAAAGAAAAGAGTAAGCTACAGAGCAAAAGCAAATGACTTTGAGAAGAAAAAAAATATTACAAAAACTGAATCAACTAATAGTAAAAGTAGGTCTCAAACTGATAATTTAAAAAAAATCAAGGTTTTGCCAGAAAATAATGATAAGAAAATAGAAAAAAGACAAGGTTGGTGGAGTCAATAGTTTTTTCTGAACCAACTGTGAATTCTCTCGACAGCTTCTACAACCAAATCTTGTTTTGATGAAAAGGATAATCTAACGGTTTTAGAACCAAATTTTTTATCAAAATCTATACCTGGTGTTAAAACCACCCCAGTCTCGAGCATAAGCTTATTTACAAATTTGAATGAGTCTAGTTTTGTATTTTGTATGTCGATATAAATATAGAATGAACCCTGCGGTTCACTAAATTTTATTAAAGGTATATTTTTTAAAATTTTTAAAATTTTATTTCTTGTAGAATGATAAACTTTGACAATTTCATTTAATTCATTAAGCGAATCAAAAACTTTCAAAGCTGAATATTGCGCAATATTTCCTGATGAAATAAAAAGATTTTGCGATAATTTTAAAAAATTTCCTTTCAACTCTTTTGGAATTATTGCCCAACCAAGTCTCCATCCAGGCATACAAAAAAATTTTGAAAAGCTATTAATTACTATTGCTTTATTACCGTAATTAAGCATCGACTTTATCCGTTTTCCATATTCTATTCCGTGATAGATTTCATCTGATATCAATATCACTTTATTTTTTTTACAATATTCGTAAATAAACTTTAATTCACTATTAGTAAAAGTCTGACCGTTGGGATTATTAGGGTTTGATATAATGAGTCCGTCAATCTTTTTCTTAGAAATTGAAAAGGGATCGATTTTATCAATTTTGTTTTTATCTGGAAAAATTTCTATCACATCAATGTTTAACGACTTCAGTATATTTCTGTAAGCAGGATATACTGGATTAAATATTGCTACCTTAGAACCTTTATCGAAACATGATAAGAATGTTAGTAAAAATGCTCCAGAAGAACCTGTTGTAACAAAAATTTGATCAGGGTTTATTTTTAAATTGTATCTAGATTTGTAAAATTCTGAAATTCTATCTCTCAGTTCTTCTATACCATTTGATGGTGTATAACCTGGAAGAGAAAGTCGAGACAATCTAGAAGCTTCGTTCAAAACCGCTTTTGGAGTTTTTGGAATTGGTTCACCTAACTCAAGATGAAAGATTTTTTTTCCATTCGCTTGAAGTTTATTCGCATTGTATAATAATTCCATTACATAAAATGAATCAATATTAGATCTATTAGCTGGAAGATATATTCTGTTTGTCATTGGAAAATACTAAGTTAAATTAAACTAATTTATATGAGAATACTAATAACTTTTTTAATAATTTTTTTTTATAGTTCTATTAAAGCAAACTCTATTAATGTTATTAGAGACGCTGAAATTGAAAATCTCCTAAAAGATATAAGCAAAATACTTGTAAGAGGAACTCAACTAGAGAATGATGTTTTGACTTTTTATCTAGATAACCAAAAATATATCAACGCTTTAGTGACACCTGATAAAAAGTTTTTTTTTACGACTGAATTGTTATTAAAAAGTAAAAACGTTGAAGATGTGGCAGGAGTAATTTCTCATGAAATTGGACATGTTATAGGAGGACATTTTCAAAAAAGACAAAAAAAAATGGAAAAAAATTCCGTTATAAATGTTTTATCTTCTATTCTCGCAGTTGGAGCCATAGCTGGTGGTGCTTATAATGCTGGAACAGCAATTTTAATGGGTGGACAACATCTTGGAACATCGAGAATGTTATCCTTCTCTCGTTCTCAAGAATCTCTCGCAGATCAAACTGCAATAAGACTGCTTAAAAGAAATGGTTTCTCACTTCAAGGGTTGATTAATATTTTTAGTGAAATTCAGAGAAATGAAAAATTAAGAAAAATAAACCCTTATTTTCTTACTCATCCACTTTCAACAGAAAGAATAAGAAATATAAAAATTAACCTTGAAAATCAAAATATTAAAAAATACAAGAAACTTAATTATAGATTTAAATTAGCTAAAGCAAAACTAAATGGTTTTTTTCTAAAAAAAGAACAGTTGGATTACCTGTACCCAGAATCAAAAAATTTAGAGAGTTCATATGCACATGCTCTCCATAATTATAGAGTTGGAAAAATTGAAGTGGCAATGAAATACATTGAACAATGTATAAAAAAAGATAACAAAAATCCATATTTTCATGAACTGAAAGGTCAGATGTATTATGAAAGTGGAAATTTCCAAAGTGCAATTAAATCATTTTTCATTTCAAAATCTATATTACCTAATGAAAAAGGTTTTGCATTATTTTTAGCCAAATCATTGTATCACAGTAATATTAGGGATAACCAAGAAAAATCAATACAACTTTTATTGGAATATGTAAAAAAAGATGAATTTCCTATTGATGCGTGGCATTATTTAGGATTAAACTACGGAAAATTAAAAAAATTAGATTATTCTTCATACGCTTTTGCGGAGAAATATATGTTAACCGGAAAGATTGAAAATGCTAAAATTCACATTGATAGAGCTACAAAAATAACAAAAGATCCTGTCCTTAAAAAGAAATTATCAGATCTCAAGTATGAAATGAAAAAAAAGAAAAAATGAAAAAGATTATAATTATTAATGGTCCTAACCTAAATTTACTTGGAGAAAGAGAAGTAGAATTGTATGGGACAAAAACTCTAAAAGACATTGAGGATGAGTGCTGCGAAATATTTAAAAATGAGAAATTAAGTTTAAACTTTTTCCAAAGCAACTCAGAAAGTGAAATCATTGATAAAATTCAAAATTGTAAGAATTATGATGGAATGATAATAAATGCTGGAGCATTTACACACACCTCAATTGCCATTCATGATGCACTCAAGATCGTTAAGATTCCAAAAATAGAAGTACATATTTCAAATATTTACAACAGAGAGGAGTTTAGAAAAAATTCTTTTATTAGTCCTGTAGTTAATGGTATCATAGCAGGATTTGGTACTCAAGTTTATCAAGTAGCAATTAATTCATTAAAATATTTATAGGATGAAGAAACAAGATAAAAAAATAATTGATGATATAGAGTTTTTATCGCAATTAATGGAAAAGAATAATCTTCAAGAATTAGAGATTTCTGACGGAAAATTATCCTATAAGTTAAAAAAGAATCAAAATGAAAGTAAAAAAAATACAAATATTAAAAAAGTAACAGATTCTTCTAATAAAATACCTGTAGATCAAAAATCAGAAATATCACTTAAATCACCATTGGTGGGAACAGCCTACCTAAGCCCGGAGCCTGGATCGAAACAATTCATTGAGATAGGTCAAAATGTAAAAATTGGTCAAGTTCTCCTGATAATTGAGGCTATGAAAACAATGAATGAAATTGTTGCAGATAGAAATGGTACGGTAAAAAAAATATATGTTAAAAACGAAACTCCAGTCGAATTCGGCGAACCTCTTGTCTTAATTGAATAATGCTAAAAAAAATTCTAGTTGCAAACAGAGGTGAAATTGCCTTAAGGATCCTAAGAGCGTGTAAAGAACTTGATATTAAAACTGTCGTTGTTCATTCTACTGCAGATGAAAAAGAAATGTTTGTAAGATTAGCCGATGAAAGTGTTTGTATTGGCCCCCCACAAGTCAAAAATTCTTATTTAAATATTCCTTCAATAATTTCAGCAGCTACAATTGCTAACGTCGATGCAATCCATCCTGGAATTGGAATGTTATCTGAAAATTCTAGTTTTGCGAAAATTGTAAATGATCACGGGTTTAAATTTATTGGTCCAAAATATGATCACATTGAAAAAATGTCGGACAAAGTAAAAGCAAAAAATTTTGCCAAAGAATTAGGGCTCCCAGTTATTCCAGGAAGTAAAAAAAACGTTAAAAATTTATCCGAAGCAAAAACTATCTCAAAGGAAATTGGATATCCAGTTTTAGTCAAAGCAAGCAATGGTGGCGGTGGAAGAGGAATAAAAAAAGTTTATAATGAAAGTGAATTGAAGGATAATTTTTTATTAGCAAAAAAAGAAACAATACAAAGTTTTGGAAATGATAATGTTTATATCGAAAAATTTATTGAGAATCCAAGACACATAGAAGTACAAATTATTGGAGATCATAACGGAAATTTGATTCATGTTGGAGAAAGAGAGTGTTCCATTCAAAGGAGAAATCAAAAAATTATTGAGGAATGTCCTAGCCCTGCAATAAGTGAAAATGAGAGACAAAAAGTTTGTGATATTACCTTAAATGCATTTGAAAAGGTAGGATATCAAAATTTAGGAACCGTAGAATATCTTTACAGTAACGGAAATTTTTTTTTCATTGAAATGAACACAAGACTTCAAGTAGAACATACAATAACTGAAGAAGTATTTAATATTGATATTGTAAAAGAACAAATAAATGTTGCATCTACCGGTAAACTAACAATAAATCAGGATCAAATAAAAAAAACTTGTCACTCTATTGAATGTAGGATTAATGCAGAGAATCCAATTACAATGTTTCCTTCTACTGGTTTAGTAAAAACCTATCATCCACCAGGTGGGCCGGGGATAAGGATTGATTCACTTCTTTATTCAGGTTGCAGTGTGACCTCCTTTTATGATGGCTTGGTTGCAAAAATAATTTCAAAAGGAAAAAATCGACAAGAATGCATTATGAGACTTAAAAGGGCGCTAGATGAATATGTTATAGAAGGCATAGACACTAATATTCAGGTTTTAAAAACAATTTTAAGTCATCAAGATTTTGTGAAAGCAAAATTTGATATTAGCTGGTATGATAGATTAAACTCATAAATTATGTTTTTATCAACTGATCTTGTTCTCAAAGCCTATGAAAAAGGTATATTCCCTATGTCTGATTCAAATTACGACCCTTACATATATTGGGTCGAACCAAAAGAGCGAGGTGTAATAGATTTAAAAGAATTTAAAGTTTCCAAAAGTTTAACAAAGCTAATAAGAAAAGACACTCATACCATAGAAATAAATTCAAATTTTGAAAAAGTAATAAACCTTTGTGCAAAAAATAAAAAAAGAAAAAATTCATGGATTAATAAACAAATTATTGAAAATTACACAAAGCTTCACAAATTAGGATTCGCCAAATCAATTGAATGTTATTTTGATAAATCGCTAGTTGGAGGTTTATATGGTATTATTGTAGGAGGAATATTTTGTGGAGAGAGTATGTTTAGCATTAGAGAAAACGCTAGTAAAATTGCATTAACATATTTAGCAGCATTATTGAAACAAGGGGGGTTTAAATTTATAGACACACAATTTTATTCTGACCATTTAAAGCAATTTGGTACAAAAAAGATTTCTAAAAATAAATATTTAAAATTACTCAAAGACAATAAACTTTTAGAAAATCCGATATTTCCTGAAAGACTTGAGAAAAATGTATTAGATTACTTTAAATAGATTCCTTTTTTTTTAAAAAGATTGGATCCTCAATTAGACATTCTTCTAATTTGATATCATAAATTGGATTGTTGGGAGAGTTTAAATATTGAGTTGATTTGAAAATCCATCCCAAAAAAACCTCCTCTTTGTTAGATTTATTTTTAAGTTTATGAGTCATTAGTGCTACCTCATCATTTTTTCCTTCATTTTCTAATTTCAAACATCTGTGAATAACAATATTCGTATTGAAAAGTTCTATTGTTTGAGAAAGCGGAGTAGTAAAATAATTTTTTTCATTTGTTGTTTTATTTAAAACCCTTAAAATTGCCCCTTGACATTCAAGCTCTTGTGCAACTAATAAGCTACAATTTACTAAAAAATAAGTTGTTAAACAAAAAAGAAATCTCATTCTTTACCGATTGAAAACTCTAAACTATTCATAAGTTTTATAATTTTCTTTTTAAAATCATCTTCGTCACAGCCTATCAAAATTGCATCGTCAAACGCACTTTGAAGAACTGATGAGATCTCAATAAAATTTTCGTTTAGAACTTTATTGGTTTCTTCGCACGAAATAATTTTATGATTTTTGTCAATCCATAAAAATTCTTTTTCATTTGCTTTATTCATATTTATTGAGTTGCTAAAAAAATTATTCTACTTACCTGATCCTCAATAGATTCAAAATCTTTTACATTTTTAATTTCACTGTTAGCTTTTAAAAAATTTTTGTTATCTCTGTTAATTGGTGTAATTGATAAATATTTATTACCGAGAATACCATCACTAGAAACCTCAATACTCACTTCCTCGGGTATATTAATTGTTGAATAAACCTTAAAAGTTACTTCTGCAAAATATTCTTCATCAAGCATAACACTACTTACAACTCCAATCTTTACACCACTCATCTTTACATCATTACCAATCATTATCCCCCCTACCTTCATAAATCTAGCTTTTAGGAGATACGAATCTTCAGATTTTTTATCTGAGTTAACTTCCATAAATTTAAATAAAAAAGAAATAGCAATTAAGAATGTTATTCCACCTAAAATTGTTTCAATGTAATTTTGTTTCATAATCCTTTATTTTTTTCACCAATTAATATAATTTTTCCTAGAAGTTCTTCTATAACAATTGAATCCTCAGAAAAAGAAAATTTTTCACCGTTTTTCAAGTACACGTTATTACCTCCAATCTCAATTAAAAGAAATTTTTTTCCAAAAAGTCCATCGGTTTGAATTGAAACAGACGAATCATCAGAAATTTCTATATTTTTACTTACGTTAATTGATATTTGGGGATAATTTTCTTTAATAAAAATTTCTTTTACTTCACCTACTTTGATCCCGGAGATGACAACATCTGTACCAACTGAAACCCCGTCAATTTTGTTAAACGTTGCTAAATAGTTATTTACATCCTTTCCCACTATATTTCTTTTCGTAAAAACAAGATTAAGCAGGATTATAAATACTGCGACTCCGTAAAAAAACTTTTTTATTCTTATTTTTTTTTCGGTTTCCATATTGAATATACATTTTTAATTTTTGACGAATCTTTTTTATCTTTATGCTCATATGCAAAAGGTGTTCCGGTAAGATTTGGGATGTGCTCTTTAATCCAGAATGGCTTGTTGGCTTTCATGTCTGGTATTTCATCAGTAATATGATGAAGCCATGCATTCCATTCTTGAGGGATTTTACTCGCCTCAACATTTCCATTGTAAATTACGAACCTTCTTTTCCTAAAATTATTTTTTTGAGAACGTTTTTTTTTTTGGAAATATTGGTTTCCGTAGTTGTCTACACCAATTTTTTTTGCGAAAAAGTTACAATATATTTTAAAAAACCAAGAATTGTATGATAAGCTCATCTTATTAATTATTATTAAATTATCTTATGAATAAATATAACGAATTAAAAAACTTTATCGACAACTTTGTTGAAAAAAATATCCATCATTTTGTTGATGGAAATGATAAAAATGTAAAGTCCGCATTGAAAAAAATAGACAATGATAAGAAAATTTTAATGGATCAAATAAAAGATATCTTAGGAAAAGATACCGATAAAAGCAATTCAGCCTATAGAAGAAAATTACCGCACAGAAGAAAAGGTTACACTCAGAAGGCTTCTATTAACAAACACAAGGTATACTTAAGAACTGGAGAATATATGGATGGGTCAATAGGTGAAATATTTATTGATATGCATAAAGAGGGTGCGGCATTTAGGAGTTTAATGAACAATTTTGCAATAGCAGTTTCAATTGCACTACAATACGGGGTACCGTTAGAAGAATTTGTTGAAGCATTCACTTTTACACGATTTGAACCAAGCGGTCCAGTTTATGGCAATACAGAAATAAAGTTTTCGACCTCAGTGCTAGATTATATTTTCAAAGAATTAGCTATATCATATTTAGGAAGAGACGATTTTAGTAATCACGATCAAAATCAAACCACGGAACTTTTTCCAGGAGAAAATATAAAAAGTAAAAAGAAAGACGCTGAAATTGTCTTAAAAGAATTTACAAGTAAAGGATATATAAGGAAAAAAGTGTTCGACAACAACCTCACTTTAATAACTAATCAAAGCGAAAAATCTAAGGCTAAGAAGATTCAAAATAATTACACATTTGAAGGTGATCCATGCGACAAATGTGGAAATTTTACAATGTATAAAGAATCAAAAAAATATAAATGCTTAACTTGCAATCATGAAATTGATGAATGATTTTTTGGAAAATAAATTAAATGAATGTAATATTACAAGATATCTTCCAAGAAATAGCTCACTTGCAAATTACCTTCCATTCGTATTAAGTAATAATTTTGTATTTATATCAGGTCAACTTCCAATCACTAAAAACGGGATCGAGTCTCCAGGAAAAATTAAAAAAGAAATACCTTTAAGTGATTATAAAAAAGTAATGGAAATTACGACTTCAAATCTTTTGTGGAATCTAAATGATTGTATAAAAGATTCTAAAAACAAAATAACCGATGTTAGGTGTTGTTGTATCAAGGGCTATTTTAATTGCGATCAAGAGTTTGATAATCATTCATCTTTATTAAATTTTACATCAGATTATATTATTAAAGTATTAGGAATAAACGGAAAACATAGTAGAGTTGCTATAGGTGTTTCGAGTTTGCCAAAAAACTCTCCAGTTGAAATTGAAGGAATATTTTCTATTTCATATATAAATCAAAATGAAAATTGAATTAATTTCTTCTATTAAAAATGCAGAATACTTCTGTAAAAATAACTTTTCTGACAATTCACCCTTCTTGAGGTACAGCTTTTTTAAGTTACTAGAAGATTCTAAATGCACAAATGAAAATTCAGGTTGGATTCCGCAGCACTTTATTTTTAAAGAGGATAATGAGATAGTTGCATTTGTTCCAAATTTTAAAAAATTAAATTCCAATGGTGAATACATCTTTGACCACATGTTTGAAAATGCTTATTATCAAATTGGTTCAAACTATTTTCCAAAATATCTGTCCGGAATTCCATTTACTCCAGTTACAAGGCTTAAATTTATTTATTCAAAAAATTCTGTTGATCAAGATAAAATCATTGGTCTTATTCTTAAAGTTGTGAAAGAGCAAAATATATCATCTTTTCACGCAAATTTTATTGATTCTATAACTTCAAAAAAACTGGAAGAATATAAATTTTTTAAAAGAATTGGTATTCAATATCATTGGGTAAACAATTCTTTTTCCGATTTTGATGATTTCCTTAATTCAATGAAAAGTAGAAAGAAAAAAGCAATTATTAAAGAAAGAAGATTCCTTAAAGATCATGGTGTTTCATTTTTAACCAAAGAAGGAGACAAGATTGATCAAAAAGACATCAAAAACCTATATTCCTGTTATCTTAATACAATAGAAAAGAAGTGGTCCAGACCATATCTAAATTTTGATTTTTTCAAAGGTCTTATTAGTACAAAAAATGAAAAAAAAATCCTATTAATTTCGGCATATAAAAATAAAAAATTATTAGGTTGTTCTGTCCATTTTGTTGGCAATGAGATACTTTATGGAAGATATTGGGGATGCACTGAAAATGTACCTTATTTACATTTTGAGCTGTGCTATTATCAGGCAATTGAGTATGCAATAAAAAATAAATTAAAAAAAGTAGAAGCTGGTGCTCAAGGTGAACACAAAATTTCTAGAGGATATTTGCCTAATCTGACTTATAGCAACCACTGGTTTAACAACGAGGTATTGAGCAAACCTATCCAAGATTTTCTTGCAAAGGAAAATAAAAAAACTATTGAAGTAGCAGATTATCTATCAAAGTTTTCACCTTTCAGCGAAAACGGTAATTAATTTCTTTTTTTGATCAGTAAAAGAAAATTTAAAGGTTTTGACTTCAGTACAAAAGTCTACCTTAATATTGTTTAATTTATCATTTTTCTTTAACATTATGTTCGCGAGTGGAAGTTTTATTTTTTCTTCGATCACTCTGGCCATCGGTCTAGCTCCATTAATATTATTAAACCCTAGTTCTAAAATCTTCGATTTAGCTTCTTCGCTTATGTTTAAAGTAATATTTTTATTTATTAGAATTGATTCTAACTCCATTAAAAACTTATCAACTACTTTAATGGCATTATGTTTATTCAACATTTCGAAATTCACAATTGAATCAAGCCTATTTCTAAACTCGGGACTGAAAAATTTCGAAATAGCTTTCTGGTTATCATCTTTTACATTTTCCCCCAAAAACCCAACTTTCTCTTTTACAATGTCCTCTGCACCAATATTACTAGTCATAATGAGAATAGCATTTGTAAAATCTACTTTTTTTCCAAGATGGTCGGTAAGTTTACCATAGTCCATGACCTGAAGTAAAATATTGAAAAGATCAGGGTGTGCTTTTTCTATTTCGTCAAGCAGAACAACAGAATATGGGTTTTTGTCTACTGCATCAGTTAAAAGTCCACCTTGATCGAATCCAACATATCCAGGAGGGGCCCCAATAAGCTTGGACACACTGTGTCTTTCCATGTATTCAGACATATCAAATCTGATAAAATTCATCTTCATGGTGTTTGCTAACTGTTTAGTGAGCTCGGTTTTGCCTACACCTGTTGGACCCGCAAATAAAAAAGAGCCAATTGGTTTTTCATTGTTTCTTAAACCAACTTTTGAGAGTTTTATACATGAGGAGACTACTTTAATAGCTTTATCCTGACCGAATATCAAAGTCTTCAGATCTCTTTCTAAACTTTTAAGTTTGACTTTATCATCGGATTTTATGCTATTTTCAGGAATATTAGCTATTTTAGATATAGTTTTCTGAATGTCTAGTTTGCATATATTTTTAGATGCCCGCGAATCGTTTATTTTTACAGCAGCGGCAGTTTCGTCTAAAACATCTAATGCATTATCTGGAAGTTTGAGATTAATCAAATATTTTTTGGATAGATTAACAGCTTCTTTAGAGCAATCTTCGTCAAATTTCACACCGTGATAATTTTCATAATATGATTTTAATCCATCAAGAATCTGTATAGAATCCTCAACTGAAGGTTCGTCAACATCTATTTTTTGAAATCTTCTACATAGAGCTCTGTCTTTTTCGAAATAGTTTCTGTATTCACTGTAAGTAGTTGAACCAATACACTTGAAATTACCCTTTGTAAGTGCTGGCTTTAAAATATTGGAGGCATCCATTGAGCCTGAACTAGTTCCACCTGCACCAATGAGCGTATGAATTTCGTCAATAAATAAAATGTTGTTTTCAAATTTATGAAAAAAATCAATGACTTTTTTGAGACGTTCCTCAAAATCCCCTCTAAACTTCGTGCCCGCTAACAGGGCACCTAGATCAAGAGAAAAGATTTTTGAATCTAATAGTGAGCTTGGTACTTCTTTTTTTATAATCTTCAAAGCCAAGCCCTCCGCTAGCGCTGTTTTACCTACACCTGGATCTCCAACAAATATAGGATTATTTTTATTTCTTCTCGCAAGAACATGGATTGTTCTATTAATTTCTTTTTCTCTCCCAATGATTGGGTCGATCTTACCGGACGCAGCCTTTTTGTTTAAATCCACGCAAAACTTTTCAATAATTTCGTTAGATTTTTTTTGTTGGTTGTCTTCTGAATAATCATTCAGGACCTGATCAAAATCATCCCTCTCATTTTCTTTTTCAATACCATGCGACAAATAATTAACTACATCTAAACGATTAAGATTTTCTTGTTGAAGAAAATAAACTGCATGAGATTCTCTTTCACTAAATATTGCCACCAAAACATTTGCTGCGTTAGCTTCTTCCTTCCCTGAGGACTGAACGTGAATAACTGCCCTTTGAATTACTCTTTGAAAACCTAATGTAGGTTTGACCTCATTTTCTGAAGACTCATTTACTAAATCTCTAAGATTACGTTCTACAAATTTTTCTAAATTTTTTTTTAATTTTTCTTTATCGATTACACATGCATCCAATACTTTTATTACATCGCTATCGTCGAGCATAGAGAAAAGTAGATGTTCGAGCGTCATGTACTGATGTTTGAAGGATTTGGCGAACTTTTGAGTTCTTTGAAGGGTTTTTTCTAATTCATCAGAAATCATTAATCTAGCTCCATAATACATTTAAGAGGATGTTGATCACTCTGTGCCATTTTTAAAACTGTCTCTACTTTTGTTTCAGCTACTTCTTTAGTAAATATTCCACATACACCAGAACCTTTTTTGTGAACCATAAGCATAATATTTACAGCTTCATCTTCGCTTTTCTTGAAGATTATTCTCAATAACTTTACCACATATTCCATTGGAGTATAATCATCATTTAACAAAATTACTTTATACAATTTTGGTTTTTGAACCTCAATTTTTTCTTTTGTTGCTATATCGGTAGAAATTGATTTATTTTCGTCAGACATAATTAAAAAAATATTAGTGATATTATTAAATTAGAAAAATACTTTTTAATTTTCAACTACTATTTTTTGAGAAATTTTTGTGTCAAATTCTTTTACAGCTTCTTTTACCTTTAACAACTGATTTTTTAATCCAACTTGACTGATTGATTCGCATCTCAAGACAATACATGGCTGAGTATTAGACGCTCTAAGCAACCACCAACCATCTTCTGACTGTACTCTTAATCCATCAATATCAACTATTTTTTTATTTAATTTTTTTTGACTTTTAGAAATATTATTTATTAGTATGAACTTCTTATCATCTTCACAATCTATTCTAATTTCAGGCGTGTTAAATACCTTTGGAATTTTATCTATATGTTCGGAGAGATTTTTATCAGAATTTGAAAGAATTTTAATAAGTTGAACGGCAGCATATAACGCGTCATCGAACCCATAATTTGATTTAAAAAAAATGTGACCGCTCATTTCTCCTGCCAAATCAGCATCATATTTTTTCATATTTATTTTTACATGACTATGGCCTGTCTGAGAAATAACAGGTTTTCCACCTAAATTTTCTATTTCGTCAAATAGAACCTGACTGCATTTTACATCTCCAATAATTGTAGAATTTTTTTTAACCAAACTTTTGGAAAGAATTAAAAGTAGTATGTCACCTGCAATAATTCTTCCTTTATCATCAATTACTCCGATTCTATCTCCATCACCGTCAAAAGCTATCCCTAAGTCAAAATTGTTTTTTTTTATTTCTGCGATACATTGTACAAGGTTTTCTGGATCAGATGGATCTGGGTGATGATTTGGAAAGTTCCCATCAATTTCTTTGAATAAAAGTTTCTGTTGCCCTCTAATTTTTCTTGAAATTTCTTCCATAACTTTGCCGGCTGAACCATTACCAGAATCCCAAACTATATTAAGTTTTCTGTCTTGAGAAAAATTATTAAAAATATTTTTTAAATATTCTGATTCAAAATTAACCTTCTCTCTGCTCCCTATAGTCTTTTCAAGTAAAAAGTTTTGGGCCTTTTTCTTCAAATTTATCAAATCCTCACCGTAAAATGGAAGACCATCCAAGATTAATTTAAAACCATTATAATTTTTTGGATTATGAGAGCCAGTAACCATTACACCACCCCTCGAATTATTTGAAATGGTAGAAAAATATAATAATGGAGTTGGAACTAAACCTATTTCACAAACATCTGCTCCAGACTCCAGTATTCCCTCAATTAAAGAATCCTTTAGTGGTTCTGAGGATTTTCTTCCATCGTATCCCACATTGATTTTTTTGTTCTTTCCTACCTCCAAACCAAATAATTGTCCAATTACCTTTGCATCTTTTTCGAAAAGTGTTTTGTTGAAAATACCTCTGATATCGTATGAGCGAATAATCGAATCATCAAAAATATGGTTAATAGTTTTCACAATGAAACTCTTCCAACTGAGTAATATTCAAAACCATTTTCCCTGATCTCTATTGGATTATAAATATTCCTTAAGTCAACTATTACATTTCTTTTCAAAAGTTTTTTAAGTTTTTTGAGATCCAAAGCTCTGAATTCGTTCCACTCTGTAAGAATTACTAATACGTCAGCATTTAACGCTGCTTCATACGCATTCTTACACCAAATAATTTTAGACTTATATTTAATTAAACTCTTTTTTGCTTCCTCCATACCCTCTGGATCAAAAACTCTTACCTCATAGTTTTGTTTTATTAATGCAGGTATAATATCCAAACTTGGGCTATCTCTCATATCATCTGTATTGGGTTTAAAAGTTAAACCAAGTACTGAGATAGTTTTTTTTTTTTTATCTTGAGGGAGTATTTTAGTAATCCTTTTGAACATTGATCTTTTTCTTTTTTTATTACTTTCAACAACATGTTCAATTAATGATAATGGCGATTTGTAGTCTTGCGCAGTTTTAACTAATGCAAGGGTATCTTTAGGAAAACAAGAGCCACCATAACCTGGGCCAGGATGAAGAAATTTTTTGCCTATTCTCCCGTCTAATCCAATACCTGTGGAAACATCACTTACATTGGCTCCTACTTTTTCACACAAATCAGCAATTTCATTAATAAAAGTAATTTTAGTAGCCAAAAAAGAGTTCGCTGCATATTTAATTAGTTCAGCTGTTTCTCTTTTTGTAAACAAAATAGGTGTTTCTAAAAGATATAAAGGTCTATAAAGTTCCTTAAGGATATCTTTTGCTCTTTTGGTTTCGCAACCTATGACGACTCTATCGGGGCGCATAAAATCATTAATTGCAGATCCCTCTCTTAAAAATTCTGGGTTTGATGCCACATCAAATTCTAGCTTAGGTTTAATTTTTTTTATTATATCAAAAACTTTTTTTCCGGTTCCAATCGGCACAGTTGATTTATTTACAATTACTGCATATTTATTCAAATTTTTTGCAATATCCTTCGCAGCAGAATAAACATAACTTAAATCTGCATGTCCATCACCTCTTCTTGATGGAGTTCCGACAGCAATAAAAACAGCCTCAGAATCTCTCAACGATTCAGACAAGCTTGTCTGAAAAAATAACCTTTTCTCCTTTAAATTTTTTTTAACCAGATCTTTTAACCCTGGTTCAAATATTGGAATGATCCCTTTCTTTAACTTTTTAATTTTTTCTTTGTTATTATCGACGCAAACAACAGTGACTCCAAACTCAGCAAAACAAGTTCCAGAGACTAAGCCAACATAACCTGCACCAACTACTGTTATTTTCATATTTTTCTCAATAAATTTCTTAGATTTTTACTAATATTTTTATCTTTCAACCCAAAATTAACATTAGCTTCAATAAAACCTAACTTGTTCCCACAATCATACCTATTTCCATCAAATTCCAAACCATATAAACCCGGTTTCTCAATCAAAGAAATCAAACTATCGGTAAGTTGAATTTCATTTCCATGACCTTTTTTCTGTTTTTCAAGAAGGTCAAAAACTTTGTAGTTCAAAATATATCTTCCAACAACAGTAAGATTTGAAGGTGCTTTTGATGGATGTGGTTTTTCGATAAGGTTTTTTATTTGATAATAGTTATCTTTTTTTTTTCGGAAGTCAATTACACCGTATTTAAATACTTCTTTTTTCGGAACTTTCTCTAAAGCTAAAACTGAACCTCCTGAGGTTTTTTCATGAATTTTTAGCATTTGTGCTATAACAGGCTTTTTTGAGAGAATTATGTCATCAGGTAACATCACAACAAAATTTTCATTTTTCTCAATGAATCTTTTTGCACACCATACAGCATGTCCAAGCCCTTTGGGCTCATCTTGAATAACGTAAGTGAAGTTTCCGAGCCCACTTTGGCTTTGAATCGAATAGATCTGATTATTCTTTTTTTTTTTTTTTAACAAATTTTCAAGTTCTAATGATTTATTAAAATGTTCAATTATTGAATTTTTCTTCGAAGAAGTAACAAAAATCATTTCTTCAATCCCAGACCTTGATGCCTCGATTACAGCCCATTCTAAAATAGGTCTATCTAAGACAATTAACATTTCCTTTGCTAGTATTTTAGTTGCAGGAAGAAATCGACTTCCCAAACCTGCAATTGGAAAAATAGCTTTTTTTATTTTACTTTGCATAAAAATTGAAGGTTAAAGTAAAAAAAAAAAATCTCAACCTAAAAGAGTATCTCTGGCTTTATTAATTTGTTTTGTAATCCATTCTGACCCACCTTTATCAGGATGATTTTTTTTTATTAATTCTTGATACCTTTTCAAAATCTCATTTTTTGAAGCATTCTGTTTTAAGCCAAGAATTTCATAAGCATCTTCCTTTTTTAATGACTCCGAAAAGTTATTTCTTTTCTTGAAGAAAAATGTTTGCAACAAAAAGTTTATAAAAACACGCCATCTATATAGAATTAAAAAAACAGCAGGAATTACCGATATAACATTAGGAAATCTTGTCATTATTAAAAAAATTATAATGAGCAAAATCATAGATAAGATGAATTTTATTTTCTTTTTGAATTTTTCATGGGATTCATGAATAAATTCTAAAAACAATGAAAGTAAAATTGTTGCTAAAATTATTCCAAAAATAATGTAATATAACATTTTATTACCTAACTATGAGAAAATATAAACTTTTATATTTCGTAAGTGAAGATGAATATTTTTTGTCCCATAAAATCGATCAAGCATGCTCAGCTTTAAAAAATAACTTTGAGGTACTTGTTGTTTGTAATTTTACAGACAAGGAGAAAATAATACAATCTTATGGCTTTAAAACAAAGCACATTGAAATAAATAGAGGATCAATAAATCCTCTAAGAGAATTATTTTGTATCATAAAGTTATTTTTGATTATAATAAAGTTTAAGCCAGATTTCATTCAAAGTGTTGCTCTAAAACCTATTTTGTATACCTCGATTATATCAAAAATATTCAGAAAACAAAAAATGATATTCTGCGTTGTTGGGCTAGGTTATGTTTTTATAAGTAAAAAATTATCATCAAAAATTTTAAAATTTTCATATGTAAGTTTAATAAATATTTTTTTGAAAAAAATGAAGGTTCTTTTTATTTTTCAGAATAAAGAAGATAAATTGATTTTTAAAAACAACAAAATTACTAAGTTTGCCAAAACAACTATTATTTATGGTTCTGGAGTAGATACAGATTTATTTAAAAGTAAAAAAACAAAAAAAATATATGATATCATATTCCATTCAAGAATATTATATGACAAAGGTATTTTAGAATTAATAAATGCAGTTAAAGAAATAAGAAAAAAAAAAAAAATTTCTGTTTTAATTCTTGGCAATCCAGACATACAAAATCGAGCATCAGTTAAAGTAAGTCAGTTAGAGCAGTGGCAGAGTGAAAAATTAATTATATGGAAAGGGAAAAAAAAGAATGTTCTACCATATCTTCAAAAATCAAAAATTGCTGTTTTACCCTCTTACAGAGAAGGACTCCCAAAAAATCTTCTCGAAGCTGCCAGCTGTGAGCTTCCCATCATAACAACAGATGTAGTTGGTTGCAAAGAAATATGCCATAATAATTTTAATGGACAATTGGTTCCTGCACAAAATTATATTCACTTATCTAAAGCTATCGAAAAAATTCTCAACAACCCTAAACTTTTAAATTTTTACGGTAAAAATGGTAGAAGGTTAGTTATTGAAAAATTTTCAACCAAAATAATTATAAAAAAATTCCTCGAAGTTTATAATGAGTTTTTATTAGAATAAACCTTGAATGTTTCCATCAGATCCTATTTTTACTTCGTAAGCCGCAGGTTTCTTCGGTAAACCAGGCATGGTCATTATGTCTCCAGCTATTGCGACGATGAATTCGGCTCCAGCAGATAACCTGATCTCTCTAATATGGATATCATGATTTTCAGGGGCACATTTATTTTTTGGATCGGTACTAAAGCTATATTGAGTTTTTGCCATGCAGACTGGAAAATGGTTATAACCTAACTTTGATATTTCGTCTAATTTTTTTAGTGCAGGTTGCGAAAAGGTAACATCTGATGCCCTGTAAATTTCTTTTGATATTTTCTTTATTTTTTCTTTTACGTCGTCTTTATCATCATAGGTAAATTTTAGTTCTGCCTTTTTATTTTGGATGGTTGAAATAACAGTTTCTGCTAATTTTGAAGCTCCTTTTCCACCGTCTTTCCAATGTTCAGCTAGTATTGCATTAACTCCAAGTTCTTCACACACTTTTTGAACTTTTGTTATTTCGTTTTTGGTATCTGTTGGAAATCTATTTAAAGCTACTACGGTAGGTATTCCAAATTTTGAGAGATTTTCTATGTGTCTTAATAGATTTGGTAGTCCCTTCTCAACAGCTTTAAGGTTTTCTTCACCAAGATTTTTAGGGTCAACTTCTCCATGAAGTTTAAGAGCCCTTACTGTAGCAACCACAACAGCACATGAAGGTCTCAAACCGGTTTTTCTGCATTTAATATTTAAAAATTTTTCAGCACCTAAATCGGCTCCAAAACCTGCCTCTGTCACGACATAATCAGAGAGTTTCAAAGCAGTCTTAGTTGCAATAACGGTGTTGCATCCATGTGCAATATTAGCAAATGGTCCCCCATGAATAAAAGCAGGATTATTCTCGAGTGTTTGTACTAAATTTGGTTGAAGCGCATCCTTGAGCAGAACTGACATAGCGCCATCAGCTTTTATATCTCTGCAAAAAATTGGATCCAGATCTCTTGTGTACCCTATAATAATCTTTCCTAGTCTCTCCTTCAAGTCCTCAAAATCTGTTGCCAAACAGAGTATTGCCATGACTTCGGATGCGACTGTTATATCAAAACCATCTTCCCTTGAGAATCCGTTCGAAATTCCACCCAAAGAGTTTGTAATTGACCTCAGTGCTCTGTCATTCATGTCTACAACTCTTCTCCAAGCAACCCTCCTGCTGTCAATTTTAGGCTCTAAATTCCAATATATATGATTATCAATCATTGCAGAAAGAAGCATATGCGCAGATGTAATTGCATGAAAATCACCAGTAAAGTGTAAATTAATATCCTCCATAGGAACAACTTGTGCATATCCTCCACCTGCTGCACCACCTTTCATGCCGAAACATGGCCCTAGGCTAGGTTCTCTTAATGCAACCATGGCATTTTTACCAATAAAATTAAGACCATCAGTAAGTCCAACTGAAGTTGTAGTCTTACCTTCTCCAGCAGTTGTGGGAGTCATCGCAGTAACTAAGATTAATTTTCCGTCATCTTTTTTACTAAGTTCACTAATAAAGCCTGAATCAAGTTTTGCTTTGAAATGTCCGTATGGGACTAAGTTTTTTTCATCGATAGATAGTCTATTTAAAGCAACCTCAGAGATTTTTAGTTTTTTTGCTTCTCTCGCAATCTCAAGATCTGTTTTATAATCGCTCACAATTTTCACCCTACAAATAATCAATTAGATTGTTTTGATCTACATTTTTTAATATTCAAAATATCTATCATATCATTTTTTATTGATAATTCCTCTAAAAATTTATTTTGTAGTTCATATGCTTCTTTTTCTTTAAAAGCATTTTCAATTTTTAGATCAGACTGAAAAGAATGAATAATTTCATGAAGTAAAATTGATTGATTGCAAGGGTCATCATAATCACTGTTTGAAATAAATATTCCGTGTTCATCTGAGAAAAATGCAATTACTGGACATTTACCTCCACAAACCATTTCCTGGATGACTTTTGGTTCCACAACATTGATTGGAAAATCAAATTTACTAGTATCATAATTTGTGTTAATTGAAATCCATTGTAATAAAATGTAAATTAAATTTGAAAGTGTCATAATCTTTAATTATGGTTAGAAATATATCCGAAGAAGCTGCTGAAATACTAATTAATTTAAAATGTATTAACTTCAGTCCAAAAAAACAATTTAAATTGACGTCTGGTAAAAAAAGTCCTGTTTATTGTGACTGTAGACGTATAATTTCATTTCCAGAAGAAAGAGAAAAATTGATTGATTTTGGCATATCAAAATTAAAAGATAAACCACAATTCAAAAAAATTTCAAATATTGCAGGTGGTGAATCTGCTGGCATTCCGTTTGCTGCATTCATCGCACAAAAACTTAATTTGCCGATGACTTACATAAGAAAGGAAAAAAAAAAATTTGGTAAAAATTCGCAGATCGAAGGTTTATTGAACCAAAAAGATAATGTTCTCTTGGCTGAGGATTTAATGACTGATGGTGGAAGTAAGTTGAAATTTTTAGATGCAATTGAGAAATTAGGAGCTAATGTTAGTGGTATATTTGTCATTTTCAATTACGGAATAATCAAAGATTATTATTTATTTAAAAAAAAAAAAATTGATGTAATCTCTCTTACCAATTGGAGTCATGTTCTTAACGTAGCATCTAGAAAAAAAATTCTTAAAAATGATGAAGTTAAAATTGTCGAATCATTTCTTGAAAAAATGAAAGTTAAAAGTTAGAAATTTTGCCTTTGAAAGATGTGCTTTCAGAAGCCATGTTTCTTCTTTCTATAATTCCAGATTTATATCCTAGTCTTCCTGATATAACGGCTAGTTTCATAGCATTAGCCATATTTATAGGGTCTAATGATCTTGCAACAGAAGAATTCAATAAAACTCCATCAAATCCCATTTCCATTATTCTAGAGGCATCACTTGGTTTGCCAATACCAGCATCAACAAATATTTTTCCAGAACATATTCTTCTTATAATCTCAAGATTATGTTCATTTCTTACTCCTAGTCCTGAGCCGATTGGAGATACCAGAGGCATAACTATTTCAGAACCTAAATCCTCTAATCTTTTGCAAAGAATTGGGTCATCAGAGCAATATACAAAAACTCTAAAATTCTTTTTTACTAGGCTCTTACAGGTATCAAACAACTCAATTGGGTCAGGTAATAACATTTCTTTATCACTAATTAATTCAAGCTTTATCCAATTAGTTTGAAGAGTTTCTCGAGCTAATTCCGCCGTTAAAATTGCTTCTTTTTGCGTAAAACAACCTGCAGTATTTGGTAAGAAATAATAGTCTTTGTTTAGTTGATCAAGAAAAAAACCTTTCGAAGATAAGTTAAGTCGTCTTATTGCAACTGTGATTATTTGTGTTTCAGAAATTTCCAAAGACTTATTCATAACATCTAGATTTGGATAAAGAGATGTACCCATAATCAAACGAGAATTAAATTTTTTTCCATCAATTACTAAATAATCTGATTTCATAAATCATCCCCCAAAAAATGGAGCAACAATTTCAATTTTATCTTGAAAGTTTATTTTTTTTTTTTTCCATTTATATCTTTCAATCATTTGATTGTTTACCGCAACAGCAATTTTAGATTCCTTCAGGATAGATTTATTAAGAAAAATTTCAATTAAATCCTCCAAATAAGGTTCTTTGAGTTCACAACTAAAATTCTTTCCATTAATAAAGTATTTATTTTTTAAATTCTTCATTGTTAAATGATAAACTAAAAAATTATAAATAAAATCTTTTAGGGGAAAAAAATTTGTATTCTTTCGTTATGTTTTCCTCAAGGATGTATTGTGAAATAATTTGTGAAGTAATCGGAGCTAATAAAATTCCATTCCTGTAGTGACCAAAACTACAAATAATATCTCGTGAAACTTCTTCTAATGGACCAATAATTGGATTCCCATCAAAAACTGCTGGTCGCAAACCTACTTTTATTTCATTTAAACTAATATCTTCGAGTTTTGGTAAAGATTCCCACAGTGAATTAATTAAAAAAAACAATTCGTCCATTCTTACTGAATTATCAAAACCCTTTTCCTCTTCAGTTGCCCCAACAGCTAAGATTCCATTGTCCCTTTGAGCAATGTAAATATTTCTAAACCAAAGATTATGATTAAATTTTATTAGCGGTGCCTTAAGAGTCAATGAAATCCCCTTCAGTGGTCTTGTAGGAAATTTAATTCCGAAAGAGTTGTAAATTATTTCATTACTCCACGCACCACATGAAATTACGACTTTTTCAAAGTTTAGACTTTTATCATTAAAAAAAATTTTGTTTTTCTTTAAAGTTATTTTTTTTATTATTTTTTCGTTTACGATTTTTCCTTTCATTCTTAAGATTTCTTTAATTAAAAAATCTCTATAAAGTATTGGGTTTACTTGATCTTGTTTATTACAAAACAAAGAGGAGGTAACGTTAGAGTTTAGCAACGGCTCTCTTCTAAGAGTCTCATGTTTTGATAGAAATAAAGATTTATAGCCTAATGTTTCAAAAAAATTTTTTTTAAACTTTAGTTTTTCTTCATCGTCTTTATTAAGCGCTACCATTAGTGAAGAATTGTTTTTCAATCCAATAGTTTGAGAAAAATTCTTATTCTGTTGGAGTTTCTCCCAAATTAATTTTGATGCTGTCATTAGTTTAAAAAGTTCTTTTTCTAAAGGCTTTGCCTCTATTAGTGGTGCTAACATTCCAATTGAAGCGTTAGTGGACTTAGCTTGAATAGCACTTGAGTCAAAAATTTTAACTTTTTTTCCTTTTTTCAATAAATCGTACCCTATAGAGAGTCCAATTATGCCTGCACCTAGAATTATGATCATAAAAAAACAATAACTGTAAATATTTTTATTTTAATTTATAATAACTTTATTATATGTGAATTAGTATGAGGAAATCAGAATTAAAATTTAAGTTATCCGAACTTGCATTTCAGGTTACTCAAAATGCTGCAACGGAACCACCCTTTACAGGAGAGTTTTTCGATTTTTTTGAAGATGGAGTTTATAAATGTATTTGTTGTGACACCAAACTATTTAGTTCAAAGCATAAATTTAACTCCTCAACTGGCTGGCCAAGTTTTCATTCTTGCATTAATGAGAAGGTTATTGATGAGATTGAAGACAACACATTTGGGATGAGAAGAGTTGAAGTTGTTTGTTCTAATTGTAAAGCACATCTAGGGCATGTGTTTGAGGACGGACCTGAACCAACTTTTAAAAGATATTGTATAAACTCAGTTGCATTGAGCTTTGTTAAAAATGTTTAATTATTCAGAAATTTTTAAAAAAAGTTTAGATAAACTTAAATCCGAAGGCAACTATAGAGTTTTTGCTGATCTTGAAAAGTTAGCTGGAAACTTTCCTCAAGCTTTGAACTATAAAGACAATTCCGTAGCAGAAGTTACTGTTTGGTGCAGCAACGATTATTTGGGAATGAGCCAAAATCGAGATGTTCTAGATAGTATGATAAATGCTTTGAAAAAAGTAGGGGCTGGTTCAGGCGGCACAAGAAACATCTCTGGGACCAATCATTATCATGTTCTCCTAGAGAGAGAACTTTGTTATCTGCATCAAAAAGAATCTGCACTATTATTTAATTCTGGATATTTAGCTAACCAAGCAACTTTATCAACGTTAGGGAAAAAAATTCCCAATTGCGTTTTTTTTTCAGATGAAAAAAATCACGCATCTATGATTCAGGGCATTAGAAACTCAGGTGCAAAAAAGGTGATTTTCAAACATAACAACTTAGATGATTTAGAAAAAAATCTAAAAAAATTCCCTAACTCGCAGCCTAAAATAATAGCTTTTGAATCCGTTTATTCTATGGACGGTGATTTTTCACCAATAAATGGTATTTGTAATCTAGCTAAAAAATATAATGCCTTAACTTTTTTGGATGAAGTTCACGCTGTTGGAATCTATGGAGAACGAGGCGCAGGAGTAGCTGAGCGAGACAAAGTCATGGATCAAGTAGATATAATACAGGGAACATTAGCTAAGGCTTTTGGAGTCATCGGCGGTTACATCACTGCAAAAAAAGAAACTATTGATTTCGTAAGAAGTTTTTCATCGGGATTCATTTTTACAACATCATTACCTCCATGTATTGCTGCCGGTGCTTATGCGTCTATAAGACATTTAAAGTTTTCTTCATCAGAAAGAGAAAAATTGTTTAAAGTCGTAAGTGATCTTAAAAACTCACTAAAAAAAAATAACATACCGTTTATAGACAACAAAAGTCACATTATTCCAGTTATTATAGGCGACCCCATACTTTGTAAAAAGGCAAGTCAAGTGTTACTTGATGATTTCCAAGTATATGTTCAGCCAATCAACTATCCGACAGTCCCTAGAGGGGAAGAAAGGTTAAGAATTACTGCTTCTCCCCAACATACTCCAAAAATGGTTAAAAAACTCGTAACGGCCTTGTGTGCTGTATATAAAAATCTCGGAATTAATAAATTAACATCCGTTCCTCCAGATAAAGAAACGGTAGCTCCAAGCACACCTAATCTTGCACCAAGCGATGTTCCTGCTCCTCTACCAGCCCCCTAGTCTATGGTGAGAGCAATTTTCTTTGCCAAACGTTTTTTTTGCGAAAATAAACTTCACGACTATGTAACCTAAAATCACCTTGTTGCCAAAATTCAAACTGTTTTGGTTCTATTTTTATTCCAGCCCAATAATCTGGTCTTGGAACAGCGAAGCCTTCAAACTTTTTTTCAAATTTTTTCTCTTTTTGTTTTAGGTAGCTAAATGATTTGATTAGAGACGACTGATCAGACACCCATGCGCCAATTTGGCTACCTCGTGGCCTTGAGCTAAAATATTTATCAGATATTTCATCGTTAACAATGCTACCTTTACCAACAATTCTAATCTGTTTATGAATGGATTCCCAGTAAAAGCACATAGAAAGATTCTTGTTTCTTTTAAAATGACCACCTTTATTACTATTTAGGTTGGTAAAGAAAACAAAACCATCTTCCAAAATTAATTTTAATAGAACCATACGGACGTGCGGTTCGCCTTTATTTTCAGTTCCAAGAGCAAAAGCGGTGTGATCGAATGGATGGTTTTTTTTTGCAAGGTTAAACCACATTTTAAATTTTTTAAAAGGATTCATTATATATTTTATGTTAGAAATATTATATAAGAATAAGTAACTGTTAATCAATAAGTTTGCTAAGGATCGAAGATGGAATCACTAATAAAGTTAAATGGTAAAAAAGGCATAATTCTTGGAATAGCTAATGAAAAATCAATAGCATGGGGAATTGCAGAAAAGTTAAGTCAATGCGGTGCTGATCTGGCATTTTCTTATGTTAATGATTCTATAAAAAAAAGAGTGCTTCCACTTGCAGAAAAATGTAAATCACAAATAATTCTTGAATGCGATGTAACCTCTGATCCAAGCATTGATAATTTTTTTAAGGAATTATCAAAGATATGGGAATCGTTTGATTTTCTTGTTCACTCAATTGCATTTTCAGACAAAAATCAATTAAAAGGTGACTATGTAAACACGTCTAGGGATAATTTTATTAATACACTTGACGTGTCATGTTACTCATTTACCGCTCTTTGTCAAAGAGCTCAGCATTTTATGAAGTCAGGAGGTCAAATATTAACACTTTCATATCTTGGAGCTGAAAGAGTAATGCCACATTATAATGTAATGGGTATTGCAAAGGCAGCGTTAGAAACTAGTGTAAAATACATGGCGGTCGATCTCGGGAAAAAAAATATAAGAGTTAACGCAATATCAGCTGGACCTATAAAAACTTTAGCCGCTTCAGGAATTTCTGATTTCAGATATATTTTGAAATGGAACGAGTACAATTCACCATTAAAAAGAGTTACTTCAATAGATGAGGTTGGTAAAAATTCTGTGTATCTTTTATCAGACTTGTCATCAGGAGTGACAGGAGAAGTTGTTCATGTAGACTGTGGATACCATGTAGTTGGCATGAAATCTGTAGATGCACCAGATATAACTGTAGAACGCTAAGCATGACTGGGAGTTCAATTGGACAACTTTTTAAAGTAACTACATGGGGTGAAAGTCATGGTGAAGCCTTAGGATGTGTTATAGAGGGCGTGCCACCAAACTTAAAAATTGATGATGATTACATACAAAGTTTTTTAGACAGAAGAAAACCTGGTCAATCAAAATTTACAACACAACGAAAAGAAGATGACAAAGTGAAAATATTATCTGGTTTATTTAATAAAAAGACTACTGGAACACCTTTATCAATGATTATTTACAACTCTGATCAAAAATCAAAAGATTACAGCGACATAAAAAATAAATTTAGACCTGGTCATGCAGATTACACTTATCATATGAAATACGGTATCAGAGATTATCGTGGAGGTGGAAGAGCATCCGCTAGAGAAACAGCTATGCGTGTTGCCGCAGGGGCAGTAGCACAAAAAATTTTAGGAAATAAAATTAAGATTAGAGGTGCTTTAATCCAAATAGGTGAAAAAAAAATAAATAATAATAATTGGAACTGGAAAGAAATAGAAAAAAACAACTTCTTTTGCCCAGACAAGAATATTTTAAAAACATGGGAAGATTATGTTTTAAAAATAAGGAAAGAAGGATCCTCTATAGGAGCTGTCATTCAAATAACTGCATCTGGAGTCCCTGCAGGTTTAGGAGAACCAGTCTTTTCAAAAATTGATGCCCTTCTAGCACAAGGCATAATGAGTATTCCAGCAGTGAAAGGTGTCGAAATCGGAAATGGTTTTAAAAGCGCAGCATTAAGAGGAGAACAAAATGCTGATGAAATGAGATATCAAAACAATAAAGTTATATTTGAATCTAACAACTCTGGTGGAACACTTGGAGGAATTTCTTCTGGTCAGGACATTGTTGTCAAATTTGCTGTAAAACCCACAAGTTCAATTCTGAAAGAGAGAAAAACAGTGAATCTTGTTAATAAAAATACAATTATTAAAACTAAAGGAAGACATGACCCATGTGTTGGTATTAGAGCAGTTCCAGTTGGAGAAGCCATGGTAGCAATTGTATTAGCAGATTTATTTCTATTGAATCAAAAAAATAAAATTTAATTTTTTATATATATGAAAAATTCTTTATTACCCTTTTGACCTGTAATTGGACTATCAATGATATCTAAATATTCGTAATCAAAGTTTTGTTTAAACCAAAGCATTAATTCTTCGCAAATCCTGTTATGAATTCTTGAATCTTTGATTATACCACCTCGACCTACTTCATTTTTTTTTGCTTCAAACTGAGGTTTTACTAAGCTTAATACTTCATATTTGCTATTCAACAACTTCTTCACAGGTAAAAGTACTTTTTTCAAAGAAATAAAACTCACATCGCATACAACTAAATCCAGTAATTCTGGAATAATATTAGTATCAAGCTCTCTTGCATTAGTTCTTTCAAATAAAATAACCTTTTCAGAATTTCTTAAACGCCAATCTAGTTGGCCATAACCGACATCAATTGCATACACTTTTTTTGCTCCCATTTTTATTAGAACATCTGTAAACCCACCTGTTGAACAACCAATATCAAGAGAAATTTTTTTACTTGCATTAACGTCAAATTTTTCTAGTGCGTGACTTAGTTTAATTCCACCTCTAGAAACCCAACGATTTTTGTCCTTTTTTAGTTCAATTGTTTTATTGCAGCGTAAAATTTTTCCGGGTTTTAATACTTTTTCATTATCAACAAACACTTTTCCCGAGAGTATTAAAGCTAAAGCTTGGTTCCTAGATTCAACTAAGTCTAACTCTTTAAGAATATAGTCAATTCTTTCTTTGTCTAAATTTACCGGGACAACTTTACGAATGAACATTCAATTATTTCTTGAAATTACAAAGTTAGTTAAATCTATAATTCTATTTGCTCTTTTTCCATAAAATTTTAAAATTTGTTTTGAATCATTTATCAAATCTTCTGACTTTTTTTTTGCGTCTTCTTTTCCTAAATAAGAAATCAAAGTTTCCTTACCTCTTGTGGAATCCTTTTTTGTCTTTTTACCCATTCGTTTTTCATCACCTTCAACATCTAGCAAATCATCTTTAATTTGAAATGCTAAACCTAGATTATTTGCAAATTCTTCAAAATGCTTAAGATCTTCTTGTTCAGAAAGAATTGGACCTGCTATACAAGAAAATCTAAAAAGTTCTCCAGTTTTAAGTTTTTGAAGCATCAAAATTTCGCTCAAACTCAACTTTTTCTTTTCAGCATCTAAATCCAACATTTGTCCACCTACCATCCCAGTTGCCCCAGAGGCTTTTGAAAGTTCATTAATCAAATTACACCTTACACTGGCATTTGGATGCGTTTTTTTATCAGATAAGATTTCAAAAGCCAAAGATTGGAAAGCGTCTCCAACCAGTATCGCTGTAGCATCGTTAAATTTTTTATGACAAGTCATATGCCCTCTTCTTAAATCATCATCATCCATGGCAGGGAGATCATCATGAACTAAGGAATAACAATGAATTAATTCAATTGCGGCGGCGGCTCTTAATGCCATGATTTTGTTAACGTTAAATATTTTGGATATTTCAATCAAAAATAAAGGCCTAAGCCTTTTACCTCCTACCTTAATTGAATATTTCATAGCATCATGAAGTTTTTGGGAATATTTTTTTTTGGGAAGAAGTTTTAAAAAAAAATCATCAAATTCAATTGCAAATTCAGAGATAAATTTTTCTATCTTAGACATTATTATTCACTATTTTTTGACTTATCTAATACATTTTTGATTTTCATCTCTGCATCTTTAAGTTTTTTTTCACAAAAGTTTTTTAGTAAAATTCCTTGTTCATAATATTTTATAGAATCGTCAAGCGAAACGTCGCCATTTTCAAGTAATTCTGTGATCTTTTGAAGTCTATCAAAGGCATCCTCGTAGGTTAAATCGTCTATTTTTTTGTCAAGTAAATCTTTCATTCGAAGTAAATCAAAAATCAATATTTTTGGAGTTTAAAGAACATATTTTTTTCTTCTGTAGAATTCATTTCTAATACTTTTATTTTTATATTGTTACAAAGTTCTTGTATATCTTTGTCAGCTTTTGGGTCATCTGTATTTACCTCAAGAATATCACCTTTATTAATTTCCTTAAATTTTTTGGAAATTTTCAATACCGGTATTGGGCATTTATAACCTTTAAGATTTAAAAAATAAACTTTTTTTTTCATATTGCATTCATCAAAAAAAACTAGCATTGACAGACGTTTGATATAAAGTATAGAAAATACAATATATTTATTAAGAAGGAAATATTATTTAGAATTATGATTAAAAATATTTTACACAAATCACTCTTTATAACCAATGTTTTTTTTCTTGCTTTGATCTTAAACATTAGTTTCTCTCATCTCTATGCCAGCACTTTAAAAATTGGATCTCTACAATATGGCAGTGTTAATTGGGAGCTTAAATTAATAAAAGAACTCAAGATGGACAAAAATAATGATCTAAATATAGAGATAGTTGAATTAGCAAGTAAAAATGCGGCAGCTGTTGCGCTTCAAGGCGGAGCAGTTGATCTTATAGTAACTGATTGGTTTTGGGTCTCAAGGCAAAGAAATGAAGGAAGAGAATTCGCATTCGTTCCACATTCGATGTCAGCTGGTGGTCTAATAGTGTCAAAAGATTCAAACATCAAAAATGAAGCAGATTTGGAAGGAAAAAAAATAGGTATTGCTGGTGGTCAAGTTGACAAAGGCTGGTTGATATTTAGAGCATACTTCAAAAAAGAATACGGAAAAGAACTTAAAGATGTGAGTAGACAAATATTTGGTGCTCCACCTTTATTAAACAAAAAGATTGAACAAGATAGTTTTGATGCAATTCTTACTTATTGGCCTTACCAAGCAAAGCTGTTAACAAATGAAAAATTTACTAAAGTAATAAATATCACTGATATATTGAATAAGTTAAATCTTCCTAAAGGTATTCCTGTAATCGGATGGGTCTTCAAAGAGCAATGGGCAAAGCAAAACAAAGAATTACTAAAAAATTTCTTTAAAACATCAAAAGATGCAAAAAAATTGATGCTCGAATCGGATGAGATATGGGAAAAAGTTAGACCATTTATGAATGCAGAAAATGATCAACTCTTTAAAAATCTAAGAGATATATACAGAGAAGGTATTCCTTCAAAAGATTTTTCATTGGACCAAATTAATGGTTCTAAAAAACTTTACTCTATACTTTCAGAAGTTGGAGGAAGAGAACTTGTTGGCAAAGCAAAAGAACTATCCCCTGGAACATTCTGGGTAGAATAATAATGGAAAAAAACAACCCCAATGCAGTTATTAGAATTGCTTCTATTCTAATTTTCTTCAGTTTATGGCAGATTTCCAGTCTCTATGTTGAGGTTGACCTTTTACCGGGACCTAGCGAAGTTTTCGATAAGATAATTTTAGAAGCAGAAGATAACGAAATCTTCTATCACACAGCAATAACTCTAAAAAGGGTATTTTTGTCATTTATTATAGCCATGTTTATTGGAACTTTTTTTGGAATTTATATGGGAAGAAATTCATCATTAAATAATTTTTTAGATGACTGGCTAATTATGGGATTAAATGTACCAGCACTAGTAATTATAATTTTATGCTATGTGTGGTTTGGTTTAAACGAAGTCGCAGCAATTGTTGCAGTATCTTTAAATAAAATACCAATGGTTGCTGTTATAATGCGAGAAGGAGCAAGATCAATTGAAAAGGATTATGTAGATGTAGCCAAATTTTATAAAATTTCAGGAAGCAAATTTTTTTTTAAAGTAATACTCCCTCAACTCTATCCATACTTGTTATCATCTGCAAGATCAGGTCTATCATTGATTTGGAAAATTGTCCTCGTGGTGGAGCTCTTGGGTAGAAGCAATGGTGTAGGATTTAAATTATTTGGATTCTTCCAATTTTTTGATATTTCAGGTATTTTGGCATATACATTAGTGTTTGTTCTTCTAATAATTTTTGTAGAATTTATTTTAGTTAGGCCATTTGAAAAAAAAATATCCATTTGGAGGTAAAAATTGGATTTTCACATTAACATAAAAAAAAAGTCGTTTGTAAGCCCCCACGATAAAACATCCATTGATGTTCTTAAAAACATTAATATTAAAATCAAGTATAAAGAATTTGTTTGCATTGTTGGTCCATCTGGATGTGGTAAAACCACTCTAATGAACATAATAGGTGGTCTAATAGACGCCGAAGATAATAAATTCAATAAAGAACAAGGTGATTTAATGGCTAATGGTGATTATGGTTATGTCTTTCAAACCTCAAGACTCCTTCCATGGTTAACAGTCAAAGAAAATATTGAATTAGTTTGCGAGGAAAACGAAGAATATATTGAAAGAATAGAATCTCTTCTTTCAGATTTTGATTTACACGAATTTAAGAATTATTATCCAAAATCTATATCTGGTGGTATGAGACGAAAAGTTTCTTTAGCTAGAGCATTAATTAAAAAACCACAAATTTTATTAATGGATGAGCCTTTTGTGTCATTAGACCAACCGACAGCAGAAAACCTTTACTCCGTGCTAATTAATTATTGGAAAAAAAACCCAATCACAATCATACTTATTACGCATAATCTTAAAGAAGCTATTCTTTTAGGAGACAGAATAATTTTTTTTTCCAAAAGACCAGCTTCAGTTGTTTACGATCATAAGATTAAATCTAAATCAAAAGGAATTTCAACTGACAACACTGAAATTCAAAAAGAATATGATCAGTTAAGAAAAAAGTTCCCCTCTCTATTGAAAGGTTTAATTTAATTTAGGAAAACAAAATGGAATCGTTCTTTATTTATATAGACAAAGGTGGAATAATATTCACATCGTTATTTGCTTTGTCGATAATCACAATTGCAATTGTCACCCTAAAAATTATTGAAATATACTTTTTGAGAAAACTCGATTTTTCTAAATTCTACAGTTTGCTAATTGCTGACAAAAATAATAATATGAATAACGTTAGGGAAGGTTTTATTGACACACTCCCAAAATCAAAACAAAAAATTATTTTAAGTTTAGTTGACCTTATATCTTCTAAAATTTCAAAAATTGAGATTGAAAAGGAAATTGACTCATTTAAAAATAAAGAATTTAAACAAATTTACTCTTTCCTTCCTTCATTAGAAGTTATTTCACAAGTTAGTCCATTAGTTGGACTTCTTGGAACTGTTATAGGAATGATTGACTCATTTAATGAACTTGAACTTGGTGGTAGTTTGGTTGATCCTGCAATTCTTGCAGGTGGCATTTGGACAGCTTTATTGACCACTGCGATGGGACTGATAGTAGCTATACCAGCTTTGGTAAGTCACTATTTCCTAGAAAAAAAAATCAACGATCTGATGGATGACTTTGAAACTTTAATTTCTAAATTATCAACGCTAAAATGACTTTGAATAAAATTTCAAAAAAAAAGTTAAAGATTAATATTATTCCTCTTATTGATATCATTTTTTTAATGCTAGTTTTTTTTATGTTAGCTACAAACTTTACAAGAAATAATGAAGTAAGTTTCTCGGTAAATAATCAAAAACAAATTTCAAACCAGCAAAATAAAGGTCAACTTATGATTTTATATCTTAAAAAAGATAAAATTTTTTTTGAAGACAAAATCATTAAATTAAAAGATTTAGACAATAAATATTTTGACGATTGGAATGCTCAAAGTTTCGACAAAATTGTGATTTTGAATGATAAAAAATCCTCGGTTCAGGTTTTATTAAACCTGATAGATCTAATAAAAAAACATAAAATAAAAAGTGTGAATTTCTCGGATGCACCTTAAAAAATTCAAAAGACCTAATAAAACTCTAGAAATGGTAAATCTTATACCAATGATAAATTTGATATTTTTGTTATTAATTTTTTTTTTGTTAACCGGGGTTGTTAGCAAAAAAGACACTAATGAAATCAGTAGGCCAGTATCAGAGTTTGGAAAGGAAGTGGAAATTGATAATCAAAGTATTGTATTTACAATCAATAAAAACAATGAAATTTTGTATGAAAATAAAAGTTTAAACATTAAAGAATTATCAAATTTTATTCAGTCAAAAAATAAAAAGTATATTTTAGATTTAGACAAAGAATCATCTATTCATTTCTTTAATAAAATAATGAGAGAATTCAGAGAAAAGGACATAAAAAAAGTGTTTGTAAAGGTAATACAAAAAGAAAATGATAAATAATAAGTTTATATATTTTTCGATTACATTTTCTTTGCTATTTCATTTTACAATCGTTTTTTTTTTTACATCAAAAAGTAATGATAAAGAAATTTATGTTGTCAACCTAAGCGAATTTAGAGAATTTTCATTTGTTCAACCGACACCACCTAAACCAAAAGAAATAGTTAAAGAAAAAACTATAAAAAAAATTGAAGACAAACCTATTGAACAAAATAAGATTTTTGAAAATAAGAAAAAAGAGATAATAGAAAAGAAAGATTTTGTGTCTTTAAAAAAAAAAGAAACCACAGAAAGAATAGAAAAAGTTGAGAAAGTTATCGAGCCAAATAAAAAAAATATTCAGAAAGAGGAAGTAAAAAAATTAAATAATTCAAATGAAATTCCAGAAATAAAACCACAAATACAGTCTCAAAAACAATTTTCTCTTAAAAAGAATAAACCAGTTATTAATGACCAGTTGCTCAGTGAATATTTAAGTTTTATCTCCTATGAAATTAATAAAATGGCATCAAAATCTTATCCAATTCAATCAATAAAAAGAAGGGAACAAGGAACTATAGTTTCTATTTTAACAATAAATAAAGATGGGAAGTTAATAAATATTGAAATTAACGATAGAGCTCCAAAAAGACTTTATAAGGCTACAACAAAAATCCTAAATTCATTCAAATTTCCAAAGCCCCCTGTTGAAATAATAGATAATAAAGGGTATTTAAGAATTAAGATCCCTGTTAACTTTATCCTCAAATAACTTGGTGTTGTAATATTACAACAGTTTCCAAGAAAAATGTATAATTGAGAACATATTAGTTTAATTAGTATGTATTAAGTGTATTATTATTGAATGATATATTAACTAATAAGGAAGGAAATATATGAAAATTTCTAAAAAAATTGCAGTAGCTGCAATTCCTGCCGTCATGGCCTTGGCTTCCACAAATGTTGATTCAAAAATTTTATTGATGAGTCAAGAAGGTTGGGAAGTGTCTTTTGATGGCGCAGCTAACGCATTCATAATGAAAAATAGTGTATCTAATGTCCCTGATTCCAGTGGAGGCACGCCCAACATAGCTTTCGATACATATGCTGGTGTTGCTGCAGGTAACGACGATACAAGTATAGTAACTGGTCTACTACCAAATGTTTGGGGTATGACTCTAAAAGCTCCAACTGCTAACGGTTTAGATGTATCCGCAAGGTTAGGTCTTTACACCCACATGAATGGTAGTGAAAACGCATTAGGTAACGGTCAAATCAATATTCGTGAAACGAGTGGTTCAGTATCTGGATCTTTCGGAACGGTTTTAGTTGGTCGTAGTCTTGGTATCCATCAAAGCAATGCAATCTTAAACGATATGCTATTGTTCGGTGTTGGTGCTGCAGCATCTGCTGGAAACAGTAATACAACGCTTGGTAGAATTGGTCTTGGTTATCTGTATACAGATTTTCAACCTCAAGTAAGTTGGACACTTCCAGATCTTGGAAATGGATTTGGTGCTAAAGTTGGTATTTTTGATCCCAAGGATGTTGCTGCTGATACTGCTACTTTTTCAGCAACAGATAAATCTTCGCCAAGAGTTGAAGCGCAAATAACTTGGAATGGCGATCTTCTAGCAACAGGCGTTGGCATGAGTCTATGGGTTGATGGTACTTACCAAAACACAGATAGATCTGAAGCTGAAGCAACTTTAGTTGCAAATTCAGTACCAGCTGGTCAAGACGAAGATAGAGATGTCGATTCAGCAGGTGTTGGTTTCGGTACGAAACTTTCTTACGAAGGCTTTAGTCTAGTAGCCACTGGTTTCTACGCAAGTGGTCTTGGTATGAGAGGACAGCACTCTGTTCTACCAATAATGCAAACTAACAACTCTAATACACCTTCATCAACAGGTGCTTTAGATGATGTTGGTAAAGAAAGAAAAACCTACGGTGGATACCTTCAAGGTACATTTGATTTTGGTCAAGGTACAAATGTTGGTTACTCATACGGTGGTAACTGTCTTAAGAAAACAGGTAATGACATGCAAACGCGTGGTGTTATGAACTGTCAAACTATGCATTCAGGTATGGTCTGGCACAATGTAACTGACAACTTTAGGCTTATTGCTGAGGGTGGTTACACTGAAAAGACGTGGTACTTAGCAGACACTGATCAAGAAGATTCTTTTGGTGGTGTAGGAGCATTCTTCTTCTGGTAGAATGTTACTATTCTAATACTGCTTAGTTCTTTAATTAAAAAAGGAGAGTATATATTGAGCTCTCCTTTTTTTTTTGCTAAATTACCCTTCGTATGAATTTTTTTATTGCATCGTTAACTCTATTCTTCCTCGCCGGATGTTCAACCGTTCTTGATGTCTTTGATGACAATAAATTTTATTACAAAAGTGGTTTTCAAAGAGTTCAGCTTGATATAGAGGATAAAAAAACAAACAATATACATCCAGTTAAAATAGACCCGCAGAGAATTGAAGGGGCCTTAAAGCTTGTTTTAACAAGTTTTGGGACAAAACCTCAACAGCTTTTTCCTAACGAAAAAGTTTACGATTATTCAATTGCAATAAGTGAAGCTTTAGCAGATGCAGAAAATAATCAAGATATAGTTTTTACAATTGAAGGCTGGTATAAACAAAAAGGTTTATCAGACAATAGAGTCACCTCAGGAAGGATTTTTTACAATAAATCTGGACTAAACCTTATTTTTGGGTCAATTCTCAGAAAAGGAAATATTCAAGAAACTGACCCTATGCTTAAAGCAGGTCTTAACAGAGACAGAGATTTAGAAAAAAATAGATATGCTCCAGGTTCCAGATTTCAAACAATAAAAAATAAATTTAGACTAAGTGCACTTCCAAATTCTGGAGTTTTTAGACCATCTATTGCAAAAGGTAGACGTGACTGGTTGGTGTTTTCTAATAAAGCTCTACGAGCAAGAGATTTTTTAAGTACAAGAGAACAAACCACAGCTCTACAATCAAATATTCAAGTAAAAGATCTCAGAGCGGAAGTTGAAAGCTTAAGACAAGAATTAAAATCTATAAGAATCCCAAATCGACAACAATATGGTAATTACTATCCACCAAATTACCGCAATACACCATACGATATTAATTCGCAACAACAGCCTTACTATAATAATAGATATTCCCGGCCATATCCATACCCCAACTATAATCAACAATATATAGACAGTCAAAGTCAAAGGCCTAGTGAAAGCCAACTTACGCTTAAATCCCTGGAAAGCATGAGAGAAAGAGGCTTAATTAGCGAAGAAAGTTATTTAAAAAAATTAAAGGAATTAGGATTTTAAATTTAGAATTCTAACTCCATATTCCATAAAAACATATGGTTTGTTGATGCGTCAGTTAATCCATGGAGATAAGCAAGTGATACTTCGTATTCGAAAAATTCTAAATCAATTTCATTCTCTATCTGAATCCCATATAGATGCTTTTGAAGACTAAGTGTATTAAAATTGGATACCTCACCAAAGCTACTAAAACCTAAAAAGCCAAAACCGAAATTTTTATCTAAGAACTTTTTAAACATTAATTGATTACTTATATCAAAAGACGTAGAACCAGATGCTCCTTTTCCAACCCCTTTCTCAAATATAAAATTTGAAATGAAACTTAAATTTTCATTGTTAAATTCATTTAAATACTTGTATTCAATTTCATCTGGTTCATCCTGTTCAGAAACAAAATTATAAGAAAAGTAAACAGCGCCAGCAAAGTTTTTATAGTCTAAAAACTGAACCTGATTTTGAAACTCTGTTTTTTCCCAATCTAAGGGTGTTTCTGCTTTGTCAGAAACATGAAATTCCAACTCTGATTGCCAAAAATCAGTCCAAGAATATTCTGTTTCAAAAACATGATGATGAGATTTGTTAAATTCTAATCTGTCATCATAATTAACATGTCCCCTCCACTCTAGGGATTGTCTTCCCTCTTCAACGCGCGGACTATAAATTTTATGATGTGCTTTCAAATTTATGAATTTAAAAATTAAAGTAATAAAAATAAAAAAATTAAACATTTTTTTTACAGCTTTGTTAAATCGTCTTTTAATATGGTCATATGAAATTGATAATCTTCTTCACCTTCTTCGTTTTCCTTATAGATTAATCCGAGAAATTCCTCTTTGTGATAAACTTCACACGAGTCTTCTATCGATTTTCTTTTTTTTACAATAAAATCATGGGTATTAAAAATTTTGTTTAAGTAGTTTCTTATTTTTTCTAATTCTTGGTCTGTCATTGCGCAAAACTCCAAAAAGTATATGATAAACATTTAATCGAATCTAGCAAGTTTGATAAACATTAAATTAACACCTACTTGATCTTTTATGAATAAATCTCGAAAAAGAATTGTATTCGTAACTTACGCTGGTGTTTTACCATTTTACCTTTCCCCTATGATTGGTTATTGCGACATCAATGAAATTTTGGTAAAATTTTTAGAGATCAATACGATTTCTTCACTGTATGCTGCACTAATTGTTTGCTTCCTATCGGGCATGCAATGGCAAAAAATAATTGAAGCAAATATTAAAAGTTTCCTCTTCTATAGCCCCTTAATTCCTTTATTATTAGTTTCAACATATGCTTTAAAAGTTAATGGAATTTACAGTTCATTTATTCTTGTTGTATCTCTTTTTTTGAGTCTTTTGATTGACCTAAAATTAATTAATAAAAAATCAGATAAATGGTTTAGAAAATTAAGAATTAATGCAACAATTTTAGCTTCAATTTCCTTTTTTATATAATTTTTTTATAATAAAATCAATACTTTAAGAATTTTTTGCTTTTTTTTTCTTGAATTAACTAATTTTTTAGTCATCCTAGTATTTACAATATGGGGAGGTTATTGGGCAAAAGCATATCTGCCCATTTAATCTGCTTGTAAAACTTTAACTTTTGAGCTCATGCTCAAATTTTAATAATATATACGAAAGGATAAACATATGGAATATATGCTTAAAGCCGATGACCTCGTTGGGGTTTCTTTTTGGATAATTTCGGTAGCCATGGTTGCATCTACAGCTTTCTTCTTTTTAGAGGGTAACAGTGTTGCGAAACACTGGCAAACTTCTGTAAGAGTTGCTGGTCTTGTAACTTTGATCGCCGCTGTTCACTATTACTACATGAGAGCAGTGTGGATCCAGACTGGTGAGAACCCTAATGTCTATAGATATATTGACTGGTTATTAACAGTCCCACTTCAGATGGTTGAATTTTACCTTATTCTAGCTGCAGTTGGCGCAGCCACTGCTGGAATGTTCTGGAGACTTTTAATTGGTACATTAGTAATGTTAATTGCTGGTTTCCTCGGTGAAAACGGCTCAATCAATGCAACTGTTGGTTTTATAGTGGGCATGGCAGGTTGGATCTACATCCTGTATGAAGTATTTGCAGGTGAAGCAGCGCAAGCTAATGCATCAAGCAACTCAAAAGCTCAACAATCTGCTTATAACGCAATGAAATGGATTGTATCAATTGGTTGGTCTATTTACCCGATTGGTTACTTCCTAGGTTACCTAGCAGGTGGTACTGATGAAAACGCATTGAATGCGATTTACAACCTTGCAGACATTATTAACAAAATTGCTTTCGGTCTTGTAATTTGGGCTGCTGCCAAGTCTGAATCAGCAAAAGCTTAAGCAAGCTTAATGTTTTAAATTAATTAAAGGGAAACATCTGTCAGATGTTTCCCTTTTTTTTATACTTAACTTTTAAACCTTTAAGATGACAAAAAATATTACACAGAATTTAAACATCAATACAAATTGGATTCATCTCAATAATTTTCAAAAAAACATTGATTTAAGCTTCTTTAACCACGATAAATATAAAAACGATATACAATCTCTTGACAAAAAGATGTCTGACATACTCTGTGACGATTCATGGATGGGAAATTGTGCAAAGTATCAGCTGAATTCAGGAGGAAAGAGGTTCAGAGCGATACTGGCGCTTCTTGCTTCAAAAATCTTTGGCCTGAGCAAGCAAGTTTCGCATGATATAGCAATATGTTGTGAATTTATACATAATGCATCTCTTATACATGACGATCTCCAAGACAGAGATCTTTTGCGAAGAGGTTTACCTACAATTTGGAATAGATTTGGAGACCACACAGCCATTAATTTAGGAGACCTTTTTATTTCAGCTTCTTTCGAAATTATATCCAAGATTAAAACGCGACCTGATCTCAAATGTCTTGCAATAGAAGAACTAAGTAAAACGATTAAACAAACATTAAAAGGGCAATCAATTGAAATTTTAAGTAGGTCTGATTTCAATTTGAAAATGGAAGATTATGAATCTACTGCAAGGGCAAAAACAGGCGGGTTGATCTCTCTTCCCATAAAACTTGTTTTGATTCTATCAGGAAATAATTATGACACAAAATATTTTAGGTCATTGTACGAAACAGGTGTTGCGTATCAAATTCAAGATGATCTTTCAGACTTTTTAGGCCTCAAAGAAAGAGGACTTCCTGGCAGAGATCTAAAAGAAGGTAAAATGAATATTCTTATAATGCACTTTATAC
>CACFLF010000001.1 GCA_902567115.1 uncultured Alphaproteobacteria bacterium | reverse complement strand
ACTGGTTTTACATTTATAATACAAAATGTAGAAATAAATATTATTAGAAATATAACCATTTCCGATAGCGATTTTCTGTTATAATTAAAACTCAAGTTTGAATTACTATTTCTAAATAAATTTCTAACTTTTATTTGGTCAATAGTATCCAAAGCCGGTTTTGCAAAAATGAGAAAAACTACCGCACTAAAGAATTGAATAACTAAAAATTCGTATATTTTGAATTCAACTTTAAGCCCAATTTTTAGGAAATTTGAAAAAATATTATCAAATAAAGTAATTAAAAATAAGCCAAAAATATAAGAAATTAAAGAACAAAAAAAGAGAATCGTTAGCATTTGAAGATAGTACAACGCCTTTAAATTTTTAGAACTCAACCCTAATGATTTCAGAATTGCAATCTTCATCTGATTACTACTAAGAAATGAAAATAGTGAGTTCTTTAAGCCAATACCAGAGATCAAAATAGCTGATGCTGAAACAATGGTTAAGAAATAGACGAAATTCGCTATGATCTTTTTTAAATTCTGACTTATATCTTTCGGATGTTTTATTGAAATATCTTGATCATTGGTTATATACTCAGGAATCTCTAGTTTAGAATTTTTACTCAACATTTTGTATTTATAATTTATGAAACTACCAAGATTATTTACTTTAAAATTTTCAAATCCAGATTTATTTATCAAAGCTTGATCTCCAAAAAGAAAATAACTTCCTATCTCTGGAAGGCTATCTATTAAACCAATAACTTCGAATTCAAGATTTTGTACTCTAATTTTATCACCCAGTTTAAGATCAAGATTATTTTTTGTTGTTTTGTCAATTAGAATACCGTCTGACCGATTCTTCAAAATTTGCAGTGAATTAGGGGGGTCAACCTTTATTTCTCCAATGAGTGGATAGAAATTATCAATAACTTTAATCCTTACAGTCTTACTTTCTTTTTTATTAGTTTTTATAATAGATGTGAATTCAACGACTTCTGTTATTAAAAAACTTTTTTTTAAATTTTCTAAAAATTCAGAACTTAAAAATTTATTTTTTGTTGATAACTCTAAATCACCACCGAGAAGGACCTTTGAATTATTTTTTATTTCGTTTTCAATACTATTTTTGAAAATTGTTACTGTTGAAAAAATTAATAAACTTATAAAAATTGTGAAAAAAACTTTTGTAATTTTAGATTTATTTTTATTTAATTCTTTTATAAAAAAAAGGAATTTTTTTTCTAAGTTCATATTTAAAACTTTATCTGACCGTCTACCAACTTCATTATTCTATCACACTTTCTTGCTAGGTTCATATTATGAGTTACTAGAATTAAACAAATCTTTTTTTTTCGCGAATATTCTAAAAGTAAATTAGAAACCAGTTCTGTATTCTTTCTATCTAAATTTCCTGTGGGTTCGTCAGCTAAAACAATTTCTGGATCAAACGAAATTGCTCTCGCAATTGCCACTCTCTGTTGTTCACCTCCAGATAGTTCTGAGGGAAGGTTGTTTTTACGATTCACCAAACCAAAATCTTTAAGAATTGAAATAGCTTTGTCTTTTTCATTATTAATTTTATTAATTTGCATTGGAAACATAACATTCTCTAGAGCAGTATAATTTGGTATTAGAAAAAATTGTTGAAATATCAATCCAATTTTTTTTCTTCTGATTTCAGTCCTTCTTTTTTCATTAATTTTAGATAAATCTTCTTTATCAAAAACAATTGAACCATTTGATGGGCTTTCTAAACCAGACATTAGCATTAAAAGACTAGTTTTTCCTGATCCACTCTCACCAATAATAGCTACTCTTTCGTCTTTTTTAATTTCAAAATTTATATTTTTTAAAATTTTGATATTATTTCCGTTTAATAGATAATTCAGATTTATGTTTTTAAGTTTATACAGAGTATTCATATTTAGTTTTCTTTTCTATCTAATTATTGGTGTAAACTTTATATCAACGAAAGCTTATTGTAACCTAAAAGTTGCATTATTCGGAGATAGCTTAATGTCTGGATACGGGCTAGATCAGGAGTTTCACTTGTCTAACGTTTTAGAGAAGAATCTTAAAAAAAAAGGATTCGATGTTAAAATTATAAATGCTAGTGTATCTGGAGATACGACATCTGGTGGACTTAATAGATTGAATTGGCTACTTGAAAATAAAAAACTTGATATTGTTATTTTGTGTTTAGGAGCTAATGATATGTTAAGAGGAATAAATACAGATTTAATAAAACAAAATTTAGATAATATTCTAGAAATTTTGCGGGAAAAAAATATTAAGATACTCCTAGCAGGTATGCTTTCTCAAGAAACTTATGGAAATAAATATAAAAATAATTTTGATGAAATTTATCCTGAACTTGCAAGTAAACATAAAGTTGCTTTTCTTCCCTTTTTATTAGAAGGAGTAGCACTTAATCCAAATCTTAATTTAGAAGATGGGAAACATCCGAACCCTAAAGGAGTCAAAGTAATAAGTAAAAACTTAGAGAAACAATTAATTAATCTTCTCATAAATTAATTTTTTTTATTATTGTTAAACAACACATGAAAATTTATAAAAAACAAAATTTGTTAAAGTCTAATAACTTTTATATACTCTATTAAGGTGTTGCATTGGAAATTAAAAAATTTAAATTAATCGACGGTACTTATATTAGATATAAAAAGATTGGTAAGGGTAAGCCAATCCTTCTTCTTCATACCTTCAGGAATAGGTTGGAATATTCTGATAAACTTGGAGAATTGCTTAAAAGGAAGAATACCGTATACTCAATTGATCTTCCTGGTTTTGGTGACTCACCAATAAACTCTAAAACAACTTATGACCTTAATTTTTTTACAAATTCTATCATTGAATTTATAAAAAATTTTAAAATCAATAATCTTAGAATTGCTGGAGAATCTATTGGTGCAGTTTTATCTGCAAGCGTTGCTTTAAGACTTCCAAAACAAGTAAAAAAAATTTTTATGTTTAACCCATATGATTATGACTCATATTTTGGAGAAGGAATTCGAAGAGGAAATTTTTTTGCAAACTTTATTTTATTTAACATAAGTTTACCAGTTCTGGGAGAAATATTTTCAAGTCTTGAAAATAAGTTTATACTTAGAAATGTAATGGGAGGTGGTTTCGTTAATCGGGAAAATCTCTCAGATGACTATTTAAATTTACTGTGTACTTCTTTAAAAAAAAAAGGTTACGTTTATCATTTTCGTAATGTTCTGCAAAAATTTAAAAAAAATAACGAAATTAAAGAAATTTATAAAAGAACCAAAGTACCAGTCAAACTTGTATACGGAATAAATGATTGGGCAAATGAATCTGAAAGACTTCAAACTCAAAAGCTATTAAAGCTTGATAAATACCATGTAATTGATAATTGTAAGCACTTCTCATTCTTAGAAAATTCAAAAGAAGTTTTTGTTATTTTGAATTCTTGATTATTATATTTATTATTAATGATAAAATTAACAATTAAAAAAATAAAGGAGTGAATTATGGAAAAAGTTGCCTTTATATCAGGTGCTAACAGAGGAATAGGATTTGAAACTGCAAAAAAGCTAGCAGAGAAAGGAATAAAAGTTATTTTAGGCTCAAGAGACTTAAATAAAGGAAAAGAAGCCTTAAAAAAATTATCTTCTCAAGGACTAAATGCCGACTTAGTTCAATATGACGCATTTGATTCTGAATCTCCACAAAGAGTTTTCGATCATATCCAGAAAAATTATCAAAAACTTGATATATTAATAAATAATGCAGGTGTCCTCTTAACAGGAAACTTATTTGTTACTAATAGTTCTACTGTTAGTGAGAAAGATCTTAAAGATACATTTCAAACAAATTTTTTTGGAGTTGTGACACTTACGCAAAAATTACTTCCATTAATTAAAAAATCCGATGCAGGGAGAATTGTAAATGTTTCTACGATTTTAAGTTCTTTAACCTTACATTCAGCAAAAGATTCTCCAATTTCTCCGGCCAAGGAACTTGCATACAATTCTTCAAAAACAGCCTTAAATGCTTTTACCATTCATCTAGCACTCGAACTGAAAGATACCAATATTAAAGTTAATTCTGGTCATCCTGGATGGGTAAAAACTGAACTTGGTGGACCAAATGCTCCAATTGAAGTAGAAGATAGTCACAAAACATCTGTACATCTTGCGATCTTAAATGATGATGGACCTAGTGGAGGGCTATTTGATGAAGAAGACTCTTTACCATGGTGAAATTTTTAACTTTATAAATTTAATAAAAAAATATTTAATGATAAATTCTAAATTCATTCTCTTAACTATTTTTTTTTTTTCGTCATATCTACTTGATGTAAAAGCCAAAAATTATGATTCTATGCAATTCACCTGTGCAGACGAAATCGGACCCCTACTAGAATTTAGAATACCTGATCTACAAGTTGGAAAATTAAAGAATTTAAAAATAAAAACTTTTGATAAAATTAAAAGAGAATCCTCAACTGTTGTTGAAGGTGTTATAAAAAAGGTTTCAAGTCCGATAGATAATTCTTATTATTTTTATAAAGCCAATACAATCTTGAAAGAAAAAGACTTCTTTGAAATTAGTTTTGAATTTTATCCACCGTCACATCTCTTAATTAAATATCTAAATTCTCAATATTCTGATTTAGTATGTTGGAATAATAAATAAATCTAAAAAGAAAATAAGTTTTATTTCTTCGAAACTTTTTTGGTATGGTTAATATTAATCATTTTAAATGTAAACTCAGCTTGGTGTTTGACTATTAAATTTTTTGAGTGCTTTAATTAATTCGTCAATTTTTTTTTCTTTTATATATATACGAAATTCTGATTTTTTGGTTGCAATCTCACTAACAGAACCATCTAGTAAAACATCAAATATTTTCCATGTATCTTCTTTTAAATGCAATAAATAATCTATGCTTATTTTTTCTTGTTTAATAATAAGATTACTTCTAACTAAAAAAAAGTCTGATGAAATTTTTTCTTTTTTTTCGTTGCTAAAACTTACATTTTGAATTTTTGAGAATCTATTTAAATAATTTTTTGAAATATAGTTTTCAAAGACCATGATTAACTCATTTTTTTTCTCGTTTTCTTGATTTTTCCAATCTGATCCAATTATCATTTTAAGCATTTTTTCTGTATCGTATGTTCGATTGATTACTTTTAATACATTGCTTAGGTCAGAATTATTGTTTGAACTAATTTGTTTAAGTCCTTCGTGTAAAAAGTTCACCGTCATCATTGGGTCTTCAAAGGCTTTGAATGAACCAGTTTCATTTGTTTTTAAATTTAATGGTAATTTATTTTTTTCTTTTTTAACTTGTTTTTTTTCAATAATACCATCATTTTTAGTTTTCTTATTAAATGCATCTTTCGCATTTGAATTTTGAACTTCTAAATCTTTATTCAAAAAAACTAAATCTTCTTTTTTTTTAAATTCAAAAGGATCTTTTTCTTCAAGCAAATCATTTTTAGTTTGCATTTGAGATGTAGGGCTCGATTTTTCATAGTCGTTTTCAGAATCACTATCAAAATTCAAGCTCGATTCTAATAATATTACTACAATAATAGGTAATAATATTAATCCTATAATATTGAAAACTTTATTCTTAGTATTTTTTTTTTTTTTGAAGTTCATATCTTTATAATTTATAAGATAAAATTGATAATTTATATCGCAATACTTTTTTTAAATGATTAAAAAGCACTTTCAAGAAGCTAAATTATGGCAAATTAAATATAGTAAAAGAGACTATAACCCTAAATTAATTTTTAGTGATTCAAAATCAAAAAAAGATATTCTTTTTTCGCTTAGTTTCTTTTTGGTAATGATGACTATAGAGATTTTATTTAATCAACCTTTCAAAAAAAAAATAAAGCTATTACATAACAACATTTATAAAAAAATTTTTTCCAAAAAATTTGAAAAATTAGAACGAATTGAAGTAAATTCTTTTGCTTTTAGTTTTTTTTTAATTCTCCAAAAATTATTCGAAGAAGAAGAAAGATTAAAATCTTACTCTCATGATCTCATTAAAAATTCTATTAATCACTGGTCATGTATTGAAAAATTCGAGAGCGATTTCTTAACGCGGTATCAGTTAGTAAATAATCTATGGAATGAAAATAGTAAATTGGTTTTGTCTCGAACCTATGATTCTAGAATCGACTTAATTTTTCTCTTATATAAAAGTTTCGAATTAGGAATAAGTAATAAAACTATAATAAAAAAAAATCTTTCGGTATTAATTTTTTCAGTCAGCAAAGCTCAGAAAGATTTTAGATATGATGTTTTGCAGGAAATAAAAAAAAAAAAAATTTTATGAAAATTTTAATAAAAAATAACTCTTCTTTTTTGATAAAGTGGTACTATATCATTGATAGGAGAATAGTATGAACAATAAAAATGAATGTGGTTGTGGAAGATCACCCACAGGCTTTTGTATAGGTTGGCACAGCCTCTCAGAAACTGATTATAAAGCCAAACTTGCTATATATGAAGAACGCCAAAAAAATAAAAAACAATAGTTATATTAAAACCTAAAATTTTTTAAATGCTTCCATAGTCTTTTCAAACCTGTGGGAGCATTGGTTTTCCTTCGTTTGGGCCACTTTCTAGTTGGATCAAATATAGTTTGGTCCAAGCCAATATCTTCAACAGCGTCTTTTTCTAAAATTACAGTGTAGTAACCAAGCTTTTTGTACGTAACACCGATATCCAGTTCATTCTTATATTTTTCATATCCTCCAATTAATTTGTAGTCTTTCATCCTTTTAACTCCAGGTCTAAATGAGAAGTATCCCCATTCCCAGCCTTCTTTACAATATACTTCTCTAAATTCAACTCCTTTGTGTTTTTTTAAAGGGCCGTAACTAAAAATATCAAGCCTACTTGCACTTTTTTGACTTTCAAGCCACACTTGGATAATCTTGGAATCATAGTCTAAAACCTTTAGTGAATCTTGAATAAAATTTTTCCTTTTATATACCCAATCATCCTCGCAATGAAAAATATAAGGTGTCTTAATTAACTTATATGCGTCAACAATTGATTTTATCTGACCCTTTTTCTTTTTACTGAAAAGAATGTTAAGCTTTTTTCCCCATTTTTTATTAATTTGATTGTATACGTCTTGATTTGCAGAATCTTCGGTTAAGTAAAGTTCTTCTAATGGAAAGTTATTAAATTTAAAAAAACTCGCTAGAGTTCTATCTAATAGATCTAGCCTTCCACAACTTGTAAGTAAAAAAGACATTTTGTCATTCATAGTCAACTGAGCTTTAGATGTTTTACTTTTAAGTTAAAATAAATATTTTATTATCTTCAAAAGGGAAGTTTTGTAGTTCCCATCAAAAATTTGTCAACATTATGAGCTACTTGTCTTCCTTCTTTTATTGCCCAAACAACTAAAGATTGTCCTCTTCTCATGTCTCCAGAAACAAACACCTTTTTTATATTAGTTTTATAATCAATATCATTTGCTTCAACATTGCCTCTTTCATCAAGTTTAATTCCTGAATCTTTTATAAGTTTGTCTTGAATAGGATGAATAAAACCCATGGCTAATAAAACTAAATCAGCTTTCAACTCAACTTCAGATTCTTTACCTTGACTGTCTTTAATGACCATTTGTCCTTCCTCATTTTTTTTCCATTCAACTTTTTTCAGGGTCAAACTCTCTACATTTTTCTGACCATTAAAAAGCTTTGTTGAAACACTCCAATTTCTATTTGCACCTTCTTCGTGTGATGATGAAGTTCTTAACTTTAGAGGCCAGTTTGGCCAGGTTAACATCTTGTTTTCTTTAGCAGGAGGTTTTTCTAAAATTTCAAGTTGGGTTACTGATTTTGCACCTTGACGATTTGATGTTCCAATGCAGTCCGAACCAGTGTCACCTCCACCGATAACAATAACGTTTTTGTTCTTAGCGGAGAACTCTGGTTCTATCTCAATTTTGTCTCCTTCGCAAATTTTATTTTGACGAGTTAGAAAGTCCATTGCAAAGTGAATTCCTTTCAAATCTCTTCCAGGAATTTTCAAGTCTCTTGGTTGTTCAGAACCACAAGCCAAAACTATAGCATCAAAATCTTTGAGCAATCTATTCATAGATATATCCTCTCCTATTTTGACATTACATTCGAACGAAACTCCTTCAAGCTTCATCTGCTCAATTCTATTATCAATGAGATGTTTTTCCATTTTAAAATTAGGAATTCCATATCTTAACAACCCACCTATTCTGTCATTTTTTTCAAATAATTTAACGTCATGTCCAGCCCTTGCAAGCTGCTGTGAACAAGCAAGACCAGCTGGGCCAGAACCAATAACTGCAATTTTTTTGTGAGTTTTTTTGTTATTAATTACTGGAAGTATCCACCCGTTTTCGTAAGCTTTGTCAATGATGGATCTTTCAATACTTTTAATTGTTACAGGACTGTCCTCTATGTTAAGTGTGCATGCTGCCTCACAAGGAGCAGGACATATTCTACTTGTAAATTCTGGAAAATTGTTAGTTGAATGAAGAACATCTAGTGCTATTTTCCAATCCTTTTCATAAACAAGATTATTCCATTCTGGAATAATGTTGTTAATTGGACACGAGTCGTGGCAGTAAGGAATTCCGCAATCCATACAGCGAGATGCTTGCTCGTTTAATGTTTTTTCAGGAAATGGAAGAACAAACTCATTAAAATTTCTCAACCGAGATTTTGGAGCTACCGATTTACTTTCAGCTCTATCGTGTTCTAAAAATCCTGTTACTTTTGCCATAAATTTATTACCTTGGAATCTGTTTCTTTGCTAATCCTTTCTAATAAAACATTTTCAAAATCTATAGGAAGGATTTTTACGAAATTCTTGAGTTCGTTTTCAAAATTATCAAGTATTGATTCTGCAACTGATGAACCAGTATAATTAAGATGTTTTTTTAGCATTTCTTTTATCCTTAATTCATCATTAAATAGAAAATTATACTTGTCAAAAAGTTTTTCAGGTAAAATGTGTTTACTTTTTTTGACGCCTAAGATGTTTACCATAGACAGGTTACATTTATTTTTAAAATCCTTCTCTTTTTGATAGACATAAGCAATGCCACCGCTCATACCAGCACCAAAATTTACACCTGTATTTCCAAGCACCATAATCACACCACCTGTCATGTACTCACAGCAATGATCACCGGTACCCTCAACAACAGCTATAGCTCCAGAATTTCGAACAGCAAACCTTTCACCAGCCATTCCTGAAAAATAACATTCACCCGAAATTGCTCCGTACAAGACTGTATTACCAACTATAATATTCTTTTCTGGCTTATAGGTTGAGTCTTTGAATGGTCTGATTATTATTTTGCCGCCAGAAAGACCTTTGCCCACGTAATCGTTTCCCTCACCAGACAAGGAGATTGTAATGCCTGAAGATAGAAATGTTCCTAAACTTTGTCCTGCAGTTCCTTCAAGATTAATAACTATTGAATCTTCTCTGAGTCCTTTGTGACCGAATTTTTTAGCAATGACACCAGAGAGCATGGCTCCAAGACTTCTGTCGGTATTCTTCACTAACTTATTTATGGTAATGGTTGAAACCTTTTTTTCAATTACTGGGCTACTTTCATGTATAAGTTTTACGTCTAGCACTTCATCCAGATCGTGATTCTGCTCTGATGAATTAAACACCTCATCTCTACACTCAAATTCTGGTTTGTATAAGATCTTGGATAGATCAATGTTCTTAGCTTTCCAATGCTCAATAGCTTTATTTTTAGTCATAAGCTCTGATCTACCAATTAGGTCCTCGAATTTTTCAATTCCTAGTTCAGACATAATTTCTCTTACCTCCTCTGCAACAAGGAAGAAATAGTTAATGACATGCTCTGGCGTACCTTGAAACTTCTTCCTTAATAATTCATTTTGAGTTGCTATACCTACAGGACATGTATTTAAATGACATTTTCTCATCATTATACATCCAACTGAAACCAGAGGAGCCGTAGAAAATCCAAATTCGTCAGCGCCCAGCAATGCACCGACAACAACATCCCTACCTGTTTTCAAACCGCCATCAACTTGAAGAGAAATTCTGTTTCTTAATTTATTCATTACAAGAGTCTGATGCGTTTCTGCCAAACCAAGTTCCCATGGTGTACCTGCGTTTTTAATTGATGTAAGAGGAGATGCACCAGTTCCCCCGTCGTATCCAGCGATTGTTATATGGTCAGCTTTACATTTAGTAACCCCAGCAGCAACAACTCCAACTCCAAATTCAGACACTAATTTTACGCTAATTCTAGCTTGTTGATTTACATTTTTAAGGTCGTAAATTAGCTGTGCCAAGTCCTCTATGGAATAGATGTCGTGGTGGGGAGGTGGAGAGATCAAACCAACACCAGGTGTTGAGTGTCTAACACTTGCTATCTTATCATCTACTTTATGACCTGGAAGTTGTCCACCTTCACCTGGCTTTGCTCCCTGGCTAATTTTTATCTGAATATCTTTAGCATTTACTAAATATTCTGTTGTAACTCCAAACCTTCCTGAAGCTACCTGCTTGATAGCACTTTTCATTGAATCACCATTTTTTAGTGTTATAAATCGTTCTGGTTCCTCTCCACCCTCTCCAGTATTAGATTTACCGCCAATTCTATTCATTGCTAATGCAAGGGTTGTGTGGGCTTCTCGTGAAATTGATCCATATGACATTGCGCCTGTAGAAAATCTTTTAACAATCTCGCCCGCTGGTTCGACATTTTTTAATGGGATTGATCGGCGCTTTTCAAACTCAAACAGACTTCTGATTGTGAACATCGATTTATTGTGGTCATTAATTTTATCAGAGAACTCTTTAAATGATTCTTTAGAATTTATTCTTACAGCTTTTTGAAGATTAGTAATAGTTTTTGGTGACCAAGCATGTTTTTCTCCTCTTATTCTAAAAGCATATTCACCTCCCACATCTAAGTTCGTGGTTTCTTTATTTATTAAAGATGATTGTGAGTATCTGTTTATTGTCTCTTCTTTTATTTGTCGAAGAGTCAAACCACCAATTAAGGTGGCAGTACCTGGAAAATATTTATCAATCACATCTTCTGAGATTCCAACAGCATCAAAAATTTGAGCTCCACAATATGATTTAAGAGTAGATATTCCCATTTTTGACATTATTTTTTGAATCGCTTTGCCGGATGCTTTTATAAAATTGTTCTCAGACACATTGTAGTTTTTGTCGTCTACTAAGTCGTGTATCGTATCAAAAACTAAGTAAGGATTTATGGCCTCAGCTCCATATCCAAATAAAACTGCGAAGTGATGAAGCTCTCTAGCTTCTCCGGTTTCTATTACCAAACTTGTCTTCATTCGCAAACCTTCCTTTATTAAGTAATGATGAATTGCAGAAACGGCTAATAAAGAAGGAACTGGAGCATTTACCTTGGAAACATTTTTATCAGAAAGAATTAAAATATTTGACCCGTCTAGAATTTGTGATTTAGCCTCGAAACAGATTCTCTCAAGTGCATCTCTTAATTCAATTTCTTTGGTTGAATTTTTAAACAGAATATCTATGACAGACGCTTTAAGTTTTCCTTTGGTGTTGTTTTCAATATTCTTGATTTTAGAAATATCTGTGTTGGTTAAAATAGGCTGCTTTAACTCTAGTCTTGCATTAGTGTTTTGCTCCGGTGAATCAAAAATATTTGGTTTTTCTCCAAGTGTCATATCAAGGGACATAACAAGTTCTTCTCTAATAGGATCGATTGGTGGGTTAGTGACTTGTGCAAAACATTGTTTAAAGTAAGAAAAGAGAAGCTTTGGTTTGTCTGAAAGAAGTGATATTGGGGTATCTGTACCCATTGAACCTATTGGTTCAATACCGAGTTTTAGGATAGGCTCTATAAAGAAATTAATGTCCTCCTTTGTATAACCAAAGCAAACTTGCATCTTTTTTAAAGCATCTTCTTCTAAAAAAGTGGTTTCATCTCCAGTTTCCAAATCATCAAGAAAAATCTGTGATTTATCTAGCGACTTTCTGTAATCATATTTTGCTGATAATTTAGATTTTATCTCTTCGTTATCAATAACTCTTTTTTCAATTAAATCTATAAGAAAGATCTTTCCAGGTTCGAGTCTCCATCTTTTTACAACCGTTTTTGGATCAATATCTAAGACTCCCATTTCAGATGAAAGAAGGATCATGCCATCGTCAGTTTGAACGTATCTTGACGGTCTCAAACCATTTCTATCAAGAATAGCCCCAATTTTTTTCCCATTAGTAAAACACATAGCTGCCGGTCCGTCCCACGGCTCTATATAATTAGAATAATATTCGTAATAATCTTTCATAGAAGAATTCTGAATATTTTTTTCCCAGGCTTCTGGTATTAACAGCATCATTGCATGTTCGATGCTGTAGCCTCCCATCATTAAAAATTCAAGAGCATTATCAAAGGCAGCAGAATCTGACAAACCATCAAAAATTAATGGATTCAAATTTTGAAACTCTTTTAAAAAAAAGTCAGAATTTGAAACTGAAGCTCTTGCATTCATCCAATTTGCATTACCTCTCAATGTGTTGATTTCACCATTGTGACATAAAAATCTGAAAGGTTGAGCTAATTCCCAACTTGGGAATGTATTTGTTGAGAACCTTTGATGAACAATAGCAAGTGAGGAAATAAACATTTCGTCTTTTAAGTCTAAATAGTAGTCCTTAAGACTATCAGACATAATCATCCCTTTGTAAACAATAACTCTACTTGATAGCGAAGAAATATAGAAATCAAAAGATTTGAGTTCAATTTCAATTCTTCTCCTTGCAATAAAGAGTCTTTGTTCAAATTCATTAATTTTGCTAGCTTGAAATTTTTGCTTTATAAATATCTGAATGACTGATGGCTCATTACCTTTGATTGACTCACCAAGAACACTATTGTTTCTAGGAACCTCTCTAATAAAAAGGTTTTCAAGCTTCAGTTTTGTAAGATACTTATCGATTACATTGATGCAGTGTTGTTTTTCTTCTTGGTCTCGTGGTAAGAAAAACATGCCAATTGCATAATCATCTGGTCTAGGGAGAATTATATTTTTCTTTGATAGTTCGCCCTGAAAAAATTGATGAGGTATCTGAACCAAAATACCTACCCCATCTCCAGCTTTTGGGTCTGCGCTCACTGCACCGCGATGAGTCAGATTACCCAAAACCTTCAAAGCGTTTTCTACTATTTTTCTGGAGGGGATGTCAAAAATATTCGCGACAAAGCCGATTCCGCAGGAATCTTTTTCATTCTTTGGGTCATAAAGACCTTTTTTGGATCTTTTAAACATTCTCATTATAATTAATCAAGTATACTGATATTAATATAATATAGTTATTCAATCATTTATTAACATATTTTTTTCGTAAAAGATTTTACCCATTGTTTCTGAATCGGATTTTTCTTCCCTTATGTACTTTATAAGACCATAATCTTTAGCAAACCATGTAGTAGAAAAAACTTCAATATTTATGACATCCAGTGGAGGTCCAGGGTTGTAACTCGTATTGCCATAACCTGAAATCTTTATACAATTTTTAATTTTTTTTCCATCAATTGAAACTGTCTCATTAATGCTTTCAATTTTATTTGTTAATTTAAAAGGCAGATTTGTATCGTATATCCGGTCATAACCTAATTTCATCTGCAGGCTAGTTTTATCATTTGTTTCCCATTGGGTGTTCTTAACAATTGGAAAGGCTATGAGCAGTTGTTTATCATCATTCTCATTTGTAGAAAAAAAATCAGTAGTGTTTTTTTTAAAAATGCCCTCGTCCCCAAAAACATAGAAAGTTATTTCTCCATCATTTTTCAGAACTGGTATTGCATTATTTACTTTAGGTAGAAAATAAAAACTCTGTCTGTAAGATTTTTTTGTTTTTTCTTTGTCTTCAAAAAAAACATCGTAAAAAATTTTTTTACCTTCATTGTGTGGAAAATAATTAGAGTCTAAATTACATGAAGCTATGAGTAAGACAAAAATAAGTTTAGCTAGGATTTTTAAAGACATTTTTTTATTAAAATTTTTCTTCATTTACAAGTGGTGAAAGACCTAACTGAAACTCCAAAGCGTTGCATAACATTTGGCCAATTAAAATGTGAGCTTCTTGAATCCTTGAAGTGTTCTTAGCAGGTATTGATATAATCTCGTCTGTTATTTTTTCAATCTTTTTTATATTTCTTCCCGTAAAAGCGACTGATTTCATTTTATTCTCTTTGGCATATTTAAGACCTTCCAAAACATTCTGACTTTTGCCAGAAGTTGTTATTCCAATGGCTACGTCTCCAGCTTGTCCAATTGCTTCAAGTTGCCTAGAAAAAATATACTTAAACCCATAATCGTTGCCGATGGCAGATATTGCGGATGTATCTGTTACTAAAGATATGGCTGGGATTGACTTTCTATTTTCACAGAATCTAACAGTAAGCTCTGTAGACAAATGTTGTGCGTCTGATGCACTCCCTCCGTTTCCGAAAAAAATAATTTTCTTCCGATTTTTTAGGGATTTGACACAAATATTTACAAGATTTAGGAAATTGCTCTCAACACTTGACTTTGTTTTTTCTATAACCAACACGTGCTCATTAATCTGCGATAGAAAAAAATTTTTTATTTCATGCTTCATTTTCTTATTTGGTGATCTTATCTGGACTCGAACCAGAAATTAATCCTTAGGAGGGATTTGTTATATCCAGTTTAACTATAAGACCACTTTTACCTTCCCATAGGAATTTGATATTTTAAAACTAAGGTCTCTGAGCCTGGATTCTTTTTACCGCTATCAGCGTTTGAAATATGAAAAATACCAACTCCTATTCTCGCATTATTTTTAAATCTGTAGAACATATCAATTCCAATATAAAACTCTAAAGGATTTCCAGCCTTTATTTCGTTTCCATCTTTGTAATACCCACAGGCTAAACTAGGAGTTACAACAAAATTCTTTTTTTTTCCATAATAACCATCTATACCAAATCCTCCATATGCATAATATGCATTTTCATTGGTTCCCAAAAATCCAGCAAAAGGCTTAATTAAATTGAACATTTTTCTTCCACTGTGAAGTTCAAGATTTATCATACCAGATTGGTCGTTATGAGGCGGAGATCCATCCTCCATGTAATTAAAAATTCCCAAACCAACTGAAAATCTAGATGAATCCTTTGCACATACGTTCGACGAAATCATCAAAATTATAAAGACAAATATGTAAATTGGTTTGAAATTTTTCATAATTAATTAAACGGTATATGATATTTAAAAATTATTTGTTCAGAACCAGGATTTCTATAACCCAAACCTGCATTAGAAATATGAAAAATGCCAACGCCTACCCTTACATTGTTTCTAAATCTGAATGAAATATCCCCACCACTTCTAAATTCTAATGTATGTCCTAGTCTAATTTGATCTCCATCTTCATACCCACCTACTGCTAAACTCGGGGATAGCAAAAAGCATTTACAATCAAAGAAATAAAGATCAGTTGATAATCCAAAGTAGCCATAATAAGCATTTTCAGTCGTTCCAAGAAAGCCTAAAAGTGGCTTGATAAATCCAAATGCCTTTTTTTTTGAGAAATATTCAAAATTATAAGCTATCGAGGATTGATTGAAATCATCACTTCCATGTTTCATAAAATTATAAATTCCTCCACCAAGGGCGATTCTATTTTTATTGTCCTTTGCTAATGAAATATTACTTACAAAAGAAAACAAAAATATTATAATAAAAAAATTTAACTTATTCTTCATTAATTTTTTACAATAACACTCAAACAAACTATCATTTAATGATGAAAAATAAAATTAAATATTCCTTTTTAATAATTTCAATTTTTATTTTAATTAACTTCGGTCAAGGGTGTCAAAAAAATCCTGCAACTGGAGATAGCGAGTTTAATTTGTTATCAGAAAGTGAAGAAGATGCAATTGGAAGAAGTGAACATCAGAAAATTATCAAACAATTTGGCGGAGAGTATCAGAATTCAAAATTAAAAAATTATGTTGAAAGCTTAGGAAATTTTTTAGTCAGCACATCAGAACTTTCTGATAAAAAGTTTACATTTACAATTTTAAATACCCCTATGATAAATGCATTTGCACTCCCTGGTGGGTTCGTTTATTTGACAAGAGGGTTAATATATCTTTGTCAAAATGAAGCTCAACTAGCTGGAGTTATTGCACATGAAATTGGACACATAACTGCCCGACATTCAGCAAGAAGATATACGAAAAGTGTCGGAACCGGAGTCCTATTACAAATTTTGAATGTTTTTTCACAGAATAATTTTGTTAACAATCTTTTAGGTCAGTCAGCTCAATTATATCTTTTGTCGTACTCAAGGTCACAAGAATATCAAGCTGATAAGTTGGCTGTAAGATATATGATAAGAGCGGGATTTGATGCAAAGGAAATGGCGAACTTTTTGAGAATAATGGAGGAGTATGCTGAGGTTCAAAGAGAAATACTTAAAATTAAGAATAAGGTTTCTGAGCTCTTAAAAACTCATCCTAATTCATCAAAGAGGGTTCAAGAGGTAATTGAAAATTACAAAGGACAAACTCAATTAAATCCAATAGTAGGGAAAGAAATTTTTTTAAAAAAAATTGATGGTATCATTTATGGAGACAGACCAGAGCAGGGATTTTTCTATCGGGATAGTTTTGTACATAAACCATTGGGATTTAAATTTTCATTTGATAAGGATTTCTATTTTGTCAATAATCCTAATTCGTTAATTGGAATCACTAAAAAAAAAACAAAAATAATTTTTGATCTTCACCAAGATTCAGGAAAGAATAACATTGATTATGTAAGTAAATGGTTAAAAATTGATGAGAAACAGATTTTAGATTTTGAATCAAAATCTCATAATAATTTTAATATAAACATAGGAAAGTTTGAGAAAAATAAAAAAACTTTTATTTTTGCAACTCTTCAAGAGAGTCAGGAACTAATTTATCGGTTTCTATTAATTAGCACAAAGGAGGAATTAAAAAATTACAATGAAAAATTTAAGAAAATGGTTTTTAGTTTTTCAAAATTATCAGAAATTCAAATAAAATCACTTAAACCACCAACTATCAAAGTGATAACAGCTCCCTCTCGCCCAGAATTAATAGGAAATGTAATAAATAAAATGAATCTTCAAAGCATGCATTCTCAAGAGATTTTCTCAAATCTTAATGATTTAAAAGATGGTAAATTTAAGCCAAATCAAAAAATTAAGACTATTTATTGATTTAGTAACTCTTCAAGTTTGTTTTTTGCCATTTTTTTTTCAAGATTTTGAACAGCGGCATATTCATTGCTCAATCTATTTAAAGCTGTTAGGTAAATTTGTCTTTCGGAATATGATTGTTGTTCCAAAGAATCTTCTTTTTTATGAAGATCTCTAACAACTTCAGCAATAAGTACTGGATCTCCACTATTAATGTTTTTCTCATATTCTTTTGCTCTTTTGATCCACATGTCTTTTTTTATAGATGGTTTTTCAGCTAAGACATCTAATGCTCTTGAAAGTCTATTTTTATTACTTAATTTTCTTAATCCAGAACTGGACGCTTTTTCTTTAGGAATCCTTAACTTCATTTTGTCTTGTTTAAAGTTTATTAAGATAAAATCTTGCTTTGATCCGTCTATATCATAAGAATCAAAGTTTTCTATCTCACCTACACCATAAGTTGGATAAACTACGAGATCACCGATATCTAATTCTAAAACTTTTTTTTTCAATTAAGTCTCCGTTTAAATTAAGGGTGGATTATATAATAAATAAAACAAAAACTAAAGATAAATGTTATGAACCTTTACCTGGGTTAGGACTAAAATGTTTTTCAAACTTTCCTTTAACGTCTTTCCATTTGTCACTATCGGCAGGAGGAATTCCCATTTTATTAATATTTGGCCATTTTTCAGCGTATTCTCTATTTATATCAAGCCATTTTTGTGCATCATCGCATGTGTCATCACTTATTGCCTCTACTGGACATTCAGGTTCGCACACGCCACAGTCAATGCATTCATCTGGATGAATAACAAGAAAGTTTTCACCTTCGTAAAAGCAGTCCACAGGACAAACTTCAACACAATCCATATATTTACATTTTACGCAAGCGTCTTTTACTACATACGGCATGATTTATTATATAGAACAGAAAAAATACTAATTCAAGCTAATAACAAGACATTTTAAAAATCATAAATTTTCTTAGGATTTTTAAAAAAAATTTTTTCAAACTTATTGTTTGGTAAAAATGAAAATTTTTGTTTTTTGAAAAAATAAACTTTTCTTGATAGAGATTCAAAATATTGATGATCAACTAAAAAATGTTTTTTATTAATTTGAATTTTGTAAAACCCTAATTTTTTGTAAAAGTTAAGAGTGCTATTCATACTATTTTTTAAATTTATACAAAAAATAGGCTCATCTATAAATTTTTTCATTTCATATTTAAAAAAAATATTTATAAGCATTTGTTTTAAATGACTAAGTTTATTACTGTTAAAATAAAAAAAATTTATTCCAACTCTGAAACCAAACTTCCTATATTCTTTTAATTCTTCTGAGGTTAGTTGTTTTAAAAAATTGTCAATATTTTTTCTCTCACAATGTCCCAAATTTTCTAGAACGCTAAAGTTAATTGCTCTGCAGGCACTGTTTTTTTTTATCTCTTGAAGTTGATTTATAAACGGAAGCTCCTTTCTAATTACAAAATTTAAAAAATTCAAAATCTTCAACTTAATAACTTTTTCAAAATTAAGAAAAAATTTATCATGAAAAACTTCAAGTCTTGGCTTTGTCAAAGATTTATCTTTCAAAAAACAACCTATTACATCTTTTTTCCAAAGAATAGTCCCATCAATTTTAAATTCAAAAGAGAGAAAGCTAGAACTTAAAAATTCGTTTTTAATTTTTAATGAAAATTCTATTAAACTTTTCTTTAGTATTTTATTATTAAAAATACTTTTACTTTTTTTAAAATTTTGATTTATATCGAATTTTAAGCCGTTTCTGCGGCCAATGATTTCTTTTCCAAAATAAATTTTTTTTTTCTCAAATCTGACAATATGGTTTGTTTGTATAAGATTAGTTGAATTTTCCAATTCAAAGTTTTTATACTCCCCAATAAACTCTGTCATTAGCTCTTTATGTAATTTTAATGCAAACTGAAGTTCAAGTTTTTTTACCTTGTTTTGAAACTTTTTACCATCTATTATCCATTCTTTTTTAAAAGAGATAAACGACCAAGTTCTAAGTTGCGACAACTTATAATTTAGCTCGGGTATTTTTTTTGTAAAACGATTAATTTCGTTCAAGTTTTGTTTTACCCATTCATCAGGAATACATTTGTTTTGACCAACAAGGTAAAAAAATATTTTCTTTAAAAATCTTGTATGATATTCATCTAAATTTTTAGAGTAATCAGGTACACTGCATATTTCCCATAGTTGTTTTAAATGGATTGGGTTTGTTATTTTTTTTTTGAACTCATTCTCTTCAAGAAATATTTTTACATATCTATGATCATTCCCATCATTTTTAAGTCTTAAATATTTTTTTTTTGGTCTAACTGATAATGATTTTAATAAATTTGATGGCGAACTAAAATTTAATTTATTATTTCTCCAATAAATTTTTTTAATTTCAGTAAATTCATAATTTTCTACAAAATTTATAACATCATTTCTTAGACTCTTTAAATCACATGTTGTCCCAAAGTATCCGTCATTAAAATGTCTTCCTGCTCTGCCAGCGATTTGTGCAATTTCATCATTTGTTAAATATCTACCATTTAACCCATCAAATTTTTTAATGCCGGAAAAAAAAATGTTTTTTATGTTTAGGTTTAAGCCCATCCCAATAGCGTCAGTTGCTACAATATAGTCAACTTTACCATCCTCGAATAATTTTACTTGTGCATTTCTTACATCTGGTGACAATGCACCCAAGACGACTGAAACTCCACCGTGTGATTGTTTGATCTTATTTGCTATTTCATATACATCAATTTGAGAAAACGCAATCACTGCTGATCTTTTTGGAAGTCTAGTGAGATTTTTGTAGCCGATGTAACATAGTTTCGACATACGTGGTTTTTTATTAATTTGAATATCTGGATATATTTCTAATAAAATTTTTTCTATACTTCTAGAGCCTAAAAACAATGTTTCCTTGAGACCTCTGTTATTTAAGATTCGTTTGGTGAAAATATATCCTCTCTCATAATCTGAAGCCAATTGCACTTCGTCTATAGCAACGAAATCAAATTGTAAGTTTTCTGGAATTGATTCTACCGTACAAAAAAAGTACTTTGCATTTTTTGGAATTATTTTTTCTTCACCGGTTATTAATGCTATCTTACTTTCTGGTAAAAATTTCTTTGCAAGCTCAAAATTTTCTCTTGCCAAAAGTCTTAATGGAAATCCTATTACACCAGTTTTATATTTAAGCAAACTTTGAATTGCAGCATAGGTTTTACCAGTATTAGTTGGACCTAAAAAAGCTGAAATTTTTTTTTTCATCTTTAGCTTTAATCTAAGTTTAAATATTGTTTAACACATATGGAAGAATTCCGTTACTTTCAAAATATCTGATTTCCTTTTCTGTATCAATTCTCGAAATAACATCCAAATAGAATTTTTCCCCATTATGCTTTTTCACCTCTAATTTTTTTTCTATATTAGGTTTTTGGAGATAGTCTCTGAGTTTTCCAATGTTAAAAATTTCCTTACCGTGAAATTGATTTTTTTTTAGATGATTACTATTAATTTGTAGTGGTAAAACTCCCATACCAACTAGGTTTGATCTGTGAATTCTTTCAAAACTCTCTGCGATCACAACTTTTACACCAAGTAACTTTGTTCCTTTGGCTGCCCAATCTCGAGATGAGCCTGTGCCATATTCTTTACCAGCTAAAACGACTAAAGGGATATCTTCTTCCTTATATTTTTTTGCTACTTCATATATTTCATTTTCTTTATCGCTTTTATAATACTTTGTGTAACCTCCAAATCTAGAAACCATTTTATTTTTTATTCTAATATTAGCAAAGGTTCCTCTGGTCATAACCTCGTGATTTCCCCTTCTGGCACCATAAGAATTAAAATCATCAACCTTTATTTGTCTATCTCTCAAATATTTCCCAGCCGAACTATCCTCTTTAATAACTCCTGCTGGCGATATATGATCTGTTGTAATTGAATCTCCAAGAATCAATAAAGGTCGTGCTTTTATGTCCTTAAAAAGATCATTTTTATCAAAATCTAAAAATGGTGGTTTCTTTATGTATGTTGAAGTCAAAGACCAATCGTAAGTAGAAGATTTTTTAACATTTAATTTTTCCCACTGTTTGTCTCCCTGAAAAATATTAGAATAATTCTTTCTATAAAAATTTCTTTTGACATGTTTTTTGAGAATCATGTCAGCTTCAACCTTTGAAGGCCAAAGGTCCTTAAAAAAAATTTTCTTTCCTTTTGATACACAAATTGGATCTTTATTAATGTCAATATCAATTCTTCCTGCAAGAGCATAAATTACAACAAGTGGGGGAGATGCAAGAAAGTTTGATTTTATATAAGGGTTTATTCTTCCTTCAAAATTTCTGTTACCAGATATAATACTGCATACATTTAGATCGTTCTTAATAATTTCTTTTCTTACTTTTTCATCTAATGGTCCTGAATTTCCAATGCAGGTAGTACAACCATATCCAATAATGTTAAATCCAATTTTATCTAAATATTTCATCAAATCTGACTCCGAAAGGTATTTATCTACTACTTTGCTTCCTGGTGCAAAAGAAGTTTTAACCCACCAAGGAGTTTTGAGTCCAAGTTGAACAGCTTTCTTAGCAATTAGGCCTGCCATAACTAAGACAGATGGATTTGAAGTATTTGTACAACTAGTTATAGCTGCAATACAAATTTTACCATGAGTAAGTTTATCTAAATCCTGGGTGTAGCTCTTTTTGTCATTTTCTAGATGTTCTGAAAATTTTTTTGGAACATTTAATAAATTGATTTTGTCTTGTGGTCTTTTTGGTCCTGATATGCATGGTTGGATGGAGTTCATATTTATTTCTATGTTTTCGTCATAATCAATCTTTTCTGATCCATAATGCCAAATTTTTTGCGCTTTAGAATATTCCTCCACAATTTTGATTTGTTGCGATGTTCTTCCTGTAATATGCAAATAATTAAGAGTCTCTTCATCAACAGGAAAAATTCCGCAAGTAGCTCCATATTCGGGAGCCATATTGGAAATCGTAGACCTTTCCGACAAACTCAAAGAACTTAAACCTTTACCATAAAATTCAACGAACTTTCCAACAACATTATGATTTCTTAATTTTTCAGTAATATTTAAAACTAAATCTGTAGCAGTTAAGCCCTCCTTTAATTTACCTTCAAGTCTAACGCCTACAACTTTCGGAAGTTGCATAGAAATTGGTTGACCCAACATAACAGCCTCTGCTTCAATCCCCCCTACGCCCCAACCTAAAACTGATAAAGCATTGACCATGGTAGTATGACTATCGGTTCCGACAACGGAGTCCAAAAATAAAAAATTTCTTTTCTTTTGAACAATCTGAGCTAGAAACTCTATATTAATTTGATGACAAATACCTGATCCAGGTGGAAACAACAAAAAGTTTTTCAAAGAGCCTTGAGCCCATTTTAGTAATTTATATCTTTCAGTATTCCTCTCGTATTCTTTTCTAACATTAAAATTTAAAGAATCTTTTCTTGAATAACTATCTACATTTATTGAATGATCTATGACTAGACTAACAGGTATGACTGGATTTATTTTATCAGGATCTTTTCCCAAACTTTTCACTTTATCCCTCATCGCAGCTAAATCGGCAATTGCTGGAACACCAGTATAATCCTGCATTAGTACCCTGGTAGGAGAAAATAAAATTTCCTTACCTACTTTCCTATTAAAAAGGTTTTCTAGATCTGATCTTTTAACCCCTGTGTTATCAATGTTTCTAATCAAATTTTCCAAAAGAATTTTGTAAGAAAAGGGTAACTTTTCTAAAATAAAATTGAGTTTTTTTTCAGCCTTTTTTAAACTTACAAAATTATAAGAATTTTTTTCAACTTTTAGGTTGTCTGTAAAATTTGTTGTTGTTATTTTCATAAATCTTCTAAGTTTTTTAATTAAGGTTTATTGTCATGGTTTTAGAAATTATATCGGTTTATTTTCGTAGAAATAAAAGATTAATCTTCTATAACTTTAATTTAAAATTAGCAAAATCACAAATAATCATTTTGATCGGAGAAAATGGGGTTGGGAAAAGTAGCCTTTTTGATCTATCTGTAGGAATACTTAAGCCTGAAAAAGGTGTTATCAAAATTAATGAAATTCCGATAAATGAAATAGACCAAAAAAAAAAAGATTTGTTTACATACCTCCCTCACAAAGATTCGCTGAAAGAGTATCTTACTGTAGAAGAAAACTTGTTTAATTGGCTGGAGCTTGTCGATATTAAAATCCGAAAGGAAAAGCTTTTAAATACTTTAAAGTTTTTTAAATTAAACAATTTAAAAAATAATTTGATTGGGAATTTGTCTCAGGGACAAAGAAAAAAAGTATCATTAACCAAGCTTCTTCTTTCCAAATGCAACTTATGGATCTTAGATGAACCTTTTAATGGCCTAGATATAGATTCTATTAATAAAACAAAAAAAATGATTTGTAATCACAAAGAAAATGGAGGATCAGTTTTACTAGCGAGTCACATAAATTTGAATATCGAAGGATCAAAGAGAATATTTATAAAAAGTCCGAAATTAAAGATTAGCAACAAAATAGCCAGTTTTGATACATGGGAAAATATAAAGTGAAACTTGATTTTTTTAAGTTAGTAAAAAGAGAAATCAGAATTATGCTAAAAAATTTTTCTATTATTTACTCTTTTTCAACTTTTTTTGTAATAGCATCTTTAATATTTGTCTTTTCAGTAAATGATATTTCTTATGTAAAAATTTTTTACAAATCTATCGTTTGGATTGTTTTGATTTTTTCAATCATGCTTGTCTCAGAAAACTTTCTGAATGAGGATTTTAACGACGGAAGTTTAAAAGAACTTCAATTTCTGGGTTTTAGTGAAGAGAGCATTATGGTTTCTAAAAGTATAGCAATGTGGGTTATGATCATGATTCCAATGCTTTTTTTAGTGCCATTAGTCTTTGTATTTTTTCAAATCACATTATATGAATTAATAAATCTCGTAATAAACTTATTTCTTGCAACACCTAGTTTGACTTTAATTTCAATACTATCCTCGTTGTTTTCAGTTCAACTTAAAAGGAATAAGATTATTCAATTTGTAATTATTTTACCATTTTTCGTACCTATGATTATATTCACAACCTCTACTGGAACTTTATTTGAGAGCTATAATTTAAATGAAAATCAATTTTTAATTTTAATTGGGATTTTTTTTATTACATTACCAGTATGTCTAATGGCTGGAAGATTAATTATGAAGGAGATAAATAAGTGATTTTCAATTTAGCGAACCCTTTGAGGTTTCAAAGATTAACCGAAAAAATTGAACCAATAACATTGAACATTGCAATTATTTTGCTTTTGGTAGGCTTATTTTTTTGTTTTTTTGGGAGTCCTCCAGATTATCTTCAAGGAGAGACTGTTAGAATTATGTATATACATGTTCCATGTGCTTGGTTTTCATTAATGATATATTCAATTATAGCTATATGCAGCATTTTTTCGATTGTATTTAAACATACACTTGCAGACTTAATTTCAAGATCATGTGCACCCATAGGAGCTTGCTTCACTCTGGCTACACTTTTGTCAGGTTCAATTTGGGGGAAACCAACTTGGGGGACATGGTGGGTTTGGGATGCAAGACTTACGTCTGAATTAGTTTTACTTGTTATATATTTAGGACTTATAATTATAAATAATGCTTACGAAGATAAATCCAAGGCTGACAGATATTCGTCAATCTTAGCAATAATAGGTATTATAAATCTCCCAATTATTAAATGGTCTGTAGATTGGTGGAGCACTCTTCATCAACCAGCTAGCATCTCCAAGTTTTCTTCTCCCTCAATAGATCCATCAATGTTATTACCGTTATTTATAATGACTTTTTCCTTTTTCTTTTTCTTTATCTCAATTTTATTGGTAAGAGTCAGAGGTGAAATAATACAACGAAAAATTGAAGTTATAAGATTTAATAGGATGGTGTAATGAATTATTTTCTAAATTTTATAAATTCAGGTGATCATTTTTCATATGTACTTTCATCATATTTGATTGTTTTTTTTATTATTTTCCTGATATTCATTTTAAGCAATACAAAAACAAAAAAACTAGAGAAAGAATTTGTTAATTTGATTAAAAATGAAGAAAAAAAATAAAAGACTTATTACCATTTTAATTTTTATGACGTTCTTTGCTTTTGGAAGTGTGATTTTGCTTTTCAATTTGAGAGAAAACTTAATTTTTTTTTACTCACCAACCGAAGTTTTTGAAAAACAAATAGAAACAACACAAATGATAAGAGTAGGTGGCATGGTGAAAAATGAAAGTTTAGCTAAAAAAATTAAAACAATTGAAGGAAGACAACTTGAAGAAATATCTTTTGTCATCACAGACTTTGAAAATGAATTAGTTATTTCGTATATTGGAATACTTCCTGATTTGTTTAAGGAAGGACAAGGTGTTGTTGTAGAGGGCTTCTTGAAAAATGTTGGTAAGTTTGAAGCGAAAACAGTTTTGGCAAAACACGATGAAAATTATATGCCGCCTGAAATAAAAGATATCAAATCGATAAAGGATAATAAAATATGATTTCTGAAATTGGCTTTTTGTTTTTGACCTTAACTCTTGTTATTTCAAGTTTTAGCTTCGCACAACTGATTTATTCACATTTTAATTCAAGACTTTTTGTTTTGAACCATCTAAAGGTAACTAACTTAATTTTTTTTTTCACTTTAAGTTCCTACATTTCTTTAACCTACTCTTTTTTAATTTCTGATTTTTCTTTAAATGTTGTTGCTCAGAACTCAAACAGCCAACTTCCAACAATTTATAAATTTACTGGCGTCTGGGGTAATCACGAAGGATCAATACTTTTATGGTTATTAGTAATGACTTTTTTTGGTTTTTTATTTTCCAAGAATAGTTCAGCCACTGAAAAATTTAAAAATGATGTTCTCAAAATTCAAAATAGTTTATGCTTTTTAGTAGTATCTTTTATAATTTTTACATCCAATCCATTTAAAAAATCTTTTCCATATCCAATTGAAGGAGGTGACTTAAATCCACTTTTGCAAGACCCAGGACTAGCCATACACCCACCTTTCCTTTATCTTGGATATGTTGGTTTTTCAATAATTTACTCCATATCAGTCGCTGCTTTGTCGGATGGAGTAAAAAACTACTTTATAAAAATTCTAAAGCCGTGGGTTTTTATATCCTGGATCTTCTTAACATGCGGAATAGGTCTTGGTAGTTGGTGGGCATATTATGAATTAGGATGGGGGGGATTTTGGTTTTGGGATCCTGTTGAGAATGCCTCTTTGCTACCCTGGCTGACTGCCTCGGCACTTCTTCATACAATTGTTGTTGCCGATAAAAAGAAAATTTTTATAAATTGGACGATTATCCTTTCAATTCTAACGTTCATACTGAGTCTACTCGGAACATTTTTAGTCCGATCTGGTGTTTTGGTTTCTGTTCATGCATTTGCCAATGATCCAACAAGAGGGGTTTACATTCTTATTCTTTTAGCTTCTATTAGCTTTTTTGGTATTTTTAAATACATTAACAAAAATATACAATTGAGGCGCGCAGATATCACCTTGATTTCTAGAGAAGGAATGATTTCTTTGAATAATATTTTCATGCTTTCTTTAACTTTTACAATTTTAGTAGGAACAATTTATCCATTATTTGCTAGCGTTTTGTTTAACTCAAAAATTTCAGTTGGAGCGCCTTTTTTTAACTCAATACTAATGCCTGTAATGTTTCCTTTTATTGCAGGTATGATTATTGGTCCATATACTAAATGGGGGAAAGATGATCTTATTGTGTTGCTAAATAGAATAAAAATTCTTATCTTGTGTTTTTTTATAATTTCACTCTTAGTGTGGTATCTAAATTATAAAACCCCTATTTTATCTGTTATATTTATAGCATTAGGATGTTGGATAATTTTCAGTTCTTTATTTGAAGCCTTTCAGTTCATAAATAAAAAATTAAGAGTTCCAAAAAAAATCTTTGCTCAAATTACTGCACATATTGGAATTGGTTTGTTAATTATTGGAGCTACAGGAAGTAGTATTCTTAAACAAGAAAAAATTCAATTCCAAGAAGTAGGCCAGTCATTAAAAATTAAAAACTTTGATGTAGAGTTTCTTGGTGTTAAAAAAATAGAAGGACCAAACTACATCAGTCAGATGGGTGTTTTTTCAATAAAAAAACAAGGTGAACAAATTAAGATTCTTAGACCAGAGAAAAGGTTCTATAATGCAGGTAAACAAGTTACAACTGAAGCGGCTATACATTCAAGCATTTTTGGAGATCTATACATCGCAATAGGAGATGTTCACGAAGACAAAACCAAATGGACTACAAGGATTTGGTTTAATCCATTCACCATTTGGATATGGATTGGTGTTTTTTTTCTTGCTTCGGGTGGTTCACTTTCATTTCTAAATAGTTTATCAAGGAAATAATGAAATATTTTCTTTTTTGTGTGTTTTTTTTCTGTATCTACATTTTATATGAAGGACTCCAAAAAGATCCAAATTTGGTTCCTTCAAATCTAATTTCTAAAGAGATTCCTGAATTTTCAATTGAATCTCTTCAAGGAAAAAATTTCACCAATGTTGATCTAGAAAATAAAGGAGTTGTTATCTTAAATTTTTTTGCATCATGGTGTCCCCCTTGTAAAATTGAACATCCTCAACTTTTACAATTAAGTAACATCATTCCAGTATTTGGGATTGCAAAAAAGAATAAAAAAAAAGATTTACTCCCATGGTTGGAAGAACTTGGTAGTCCATATGAATTAATTGGAATGGATCATAACGGTCTTCAAAGTATAAACTGGGGAGTTTATGGATTACCTGAAACTTTCATAATACAAGATGGATTAGTAAAGTACAGACATGTAGGTCCAATTATGAAGAGAGATCTTGAAATTTTTAAAAATTTAACAAAAAAAAAATAATGATTATTTTTATTTTTTTTATAAATATTATTATATCGGAAGCCGTTGCAATAGAACCAAACGAAATTTTAAAAAACAAAGAATTAGAAGCTCAAGCAAGAGCAATTGGCAAAGAACTAAGATGCTTGGTTTGTCAAAACGAAGATATTCAGAATTCAAATGCTGATATAGCCAAAGATTTAAGAAAAATTGTACGAATCAAACTCGAAAAAGGTGAATCCAAAGAAGAAATAATGGATTTTATTCACTCAAAATATGGTGATTTCGTCCTTTTCTCTCCACCATTAAGATTTGACACAGCTGGCTTATGGTTGTTACCAATCTCCTTTTTTATCTTATTAACATTTTACTTTTTTAGAAAAAGATAATGTTTCTTAGTTTGGTTTTTTTCTTCATAATAATAACACTGAGCGTTTTGTACCTTAATAAATTCCAGAGAAAAACTTTTGGATTTTTTCTCGTCTTTTTTCTTATAACTATTCCTACAACAATAATTTATTTCTCTAAAGGAAATCTTGAAACTTTCTTCTTTGAGAAAAAAATAAATAAAATCGTGCAAGACGGAATAAACGATCCTGAAAATTTTAAAAGTATAAGTCCCCAGGTTTTAATCATTTTTCTAGAAAAAAAATTAAAAAAAGAACCAAACGATCTTCAAGGTTGGTTAATTCTCTCACGAACGTGTGTATTTAGTGGACACTATCAAAAAGCAGATAAATATTATAAAAACGCATTAGAACTTTTTCCAAAAAATGAAAATATCTTACTTGAAATTGCTCTGCTTAAAAAAAAAACAAATCAAACAGAGAGTGCAGAAAAGTATCTTAAAATATTAAAAAATCTTTACCCTTCAAATATAAAAGCAAGAGAGCTACTAATAGAAATTTTTACTAACAACTATATGCAAGTGAAAGCGATAAATGAATATAAAGAGCTTACTATTATTAAAAAAGGAGAAAAAGAATACTTAGAAAGTATAAAAAAAAAATATAATCTAAACTAGTTCTAAATTTTTAGATCTTTTACTTTTTTTAAAAAAAAAATTGATCATATTTCTAGTTGCATCAGTTATTTTAAATTTTTTATTACTTAGATGTGTAACCGGCAATATTTTAATTACTGAATTTGTAACAAACATCTCATCGAAAGTTGAAATATTTTTTCTTTTAATTTCAATTTCACAAACTTCTTTAAAAAATAATTTAGCATTATCAATAACCACTTGTCTCATTATCCCATTGATACCGCTTTTTTTAATTATTGGAGTATAAAGAACATTATTCTTTGAGAAAAATAAGTTAGTCATTGTACCGTCAATAATACTCTCTGAATTGTCTAACATCACCCCATCAAAGAATTCATCTTCCTCCCATTCTGATCTAGCCATGACTGAATCAATTCTATTTAAATGTTTCAATCCAGCGAGCATTGAATTTTCAAATATTGGAAATTCACAAAATCTTAATTTCACTCCTGTATTTAGAGTTTTTTTATTCATCTCTTTTGCTGGAAAACTTAAAAAGATGATCGTGGGGACGATTTCTTTTTCAAATTTATATCCCCTTCCACCAATTCCTCTAGTAATTAGAATTTTCAAAACACCATTCTTAATTCCTTTTCTCAAGCATTCATTAAGAATCTTTTCTTTGTAATTTGTTAAAATTTCTGCTGGTGGCGATTTTATTTTTGTAATTAAGCAACCTTGTTTTATTCTTTCTATATGTCTATCCCAGAATTCTACACCTAAAACCTTTTCATCATCTAAATAAGACCAGGACATTGTTTCAAACAAACCATCACCGTATGAAAGACCTCTATCAATTACAGAAATATGCTTTGAAAATTCTCCGTTTATTAAAGATATAAAATCACTCATCTTTAAAGGACCCAACTGCTTTCAGCATTCCATTGGCTTTAGCTTCTGTTTCAAGTGTTTCGTTCTGTGGAATTGAATCTGCAACAATTCCTCCACCAGCTCTAAAGAAGAGATCATTATTTTCTTTCAAAATTGTTCTTATCAAAATGTTTATATCCATATTTCCACTATGAGTGACGTATCCAAATGATCCTGTGTAAGGACCTCTTCCCTCTTTTTCTAATTCTGCAAGTATCTCCATGCATCTTACTTTTGGACAACCTGTAATTGTTCCACCTGGAAAAACTGATTTTATAATTTCCCCAGGATTTATATTTTTTCTTTTTTTACCACTTATATTAGAAACGATATGATGAACATGCGCATAAGACTCTATGCTCATCATTTCGTCAACTTTTACACTTCCTGGTTCGCAAACTTTTGAAATATCATTTCTTTCTAGATCAACTAACATCAAATGCTCGGCCTTCTCTTTATCCGAATTAATTAATTCTCTGGTCAGTTCTACATCAACAATTCCAGATGTTCCCCTAGGTCGTGTGCCGGCAATAGGTCTAGTCTGCAAATGATCACCAAAAATAGATATTAATCTTTCAGGGGAAGAGCTAATAATTGAGCTTTTCTTATATCTAACTATTCCTGCGAATGGGGCGGGATTTTTTTCCCTTAGTTTTCTGTAAATGTCGATATCGTTTAATTCTTCATCTACCTTAAACCTCCATAATCTTGATAAATTTGCTTGGAAAATCTCACCTTGATAAATGTAATCAATGCATGACTTAACTTGTGTTTGATGTTCAATTGAAGTTCCTTTTGAAAAAATCTTCACAGAGCCTTTGGAGTTAAAATTTTCATGTGAAAATTTTGATTTATCTAAATCACTTAAGATGTCGTTGAAATCTTGAGAAAATAAATTTTTATCACTTGTCAAAATTAGAATTTTTTTAACGTGATCATAAATAATTGAAGTATTTACCCTAGCTGCAAAAGCATCAGGTAAAAAATAAGGGGACGCTGGTATAACAATTTTTTTTTCAATTTCTTTTGCAATTTCATAACCTAGGTAAACAAACCATCCACCATAAAATGGAATTTGATTACCTTCATATATCATTTCATCCTGTTCAACCTTGTTTTTATCCCAAAGTTTGTCAAATTCATTTAGAAAATGGATGTTAGCTGAATTTTTGACTAATAAGACCTCGGGCTTATAAAAAACAATTGAATATCGGTTTAATATATTCCCTCTGGAAGAACTCTCCAAAAAATACGGATATTTAACGGGATTCATTTCAACTAAATTTAAAAGATCAAAATTTTCTGTTTCTTTTAAATGTATAGCAATTCCATTCCAACCTTTTCCCTTAATTTTTTTTGATCTATCTCTGTTCATAAATTTTTGTTGCAATTAATTTTTTTATTATTATATGCTAGTCTTATAATAATATAGACTTTAAATACAAAAAAAAAATGTATCATACAATTGTTATCGGTGGAGGATGTTTAGGTGCAGCAGCAGCTATTTCTCTCCAAAGAAAACTTAATAAACTAGGAAAAGGTGATAAAGTTTGTTTAGTAGAAAAAGCTGTTCTATGCGCAGCTGAGTCTTCTAGACATTCAGGCATTGTTAGGTCAGCAAATGCAGATCCTGATGCTTCTATTATGGCATCAATGAGTTCTAAAATGTGGAAAAATCTCTCTTCAGTCTGGGGATTAGATATGGATATTGATGAATTTGGCGCTATTTGGATAGCAAAAAAAAATGCGGATGGAGAAAATCCTGCATGGTCTGATCTATCTGACAGAATGAGCAAAATCCAGTTAGTCTTCGAAGAAATTGATACAAATTCAGCCACTCAAAAATGCGGCGAAACTTTACTTACAGATGAAAATGAATCTTATTTTTACGAGCCAGCCGCATTCCAGTTAGATCCTAGTATCCTCCGGTCAACTCTTTACAATGCAATAGATGAAAATGGTGTGATTTTAATGGAAAAAACTGAGGTTGATACAATTTTAACCAAAGGTAAAGAAATAATAGGCATTACAACTAATAATGGAAAACTAGACGCCAAAAATTTTGTTAATGCAACTGGAGCCTGGAGTTCGCAGTTATTTTCAAAGATAGGTTTAAAAATACCAGTAACAATTGAACCTGTTTCAGTTGTAAATTGGATGGAAAGCCCAAAACAGATTAGATACGAATATCCAATAGTAGCTGACTACACTAACCTCTGTTATTTCAGATCATGGAGAGGGAATAAAATGCACGCTCACCAACCAAGAAAGAGATCTGTTTATGAAATTGCTAAAAATTTTTTAAACGATCTTACTTCCGTCAACGGTGGTGAATACCTAAATGAACCAATGAATCAGTCTCTTGCATATAATCAAATAAAAAATTATGAAGATATTTCAAAAAAAAGATTCTCAAATATTGATAAAACAGTATACGCTTCCGGTTACAGATCATTCTTTGATATTACACCAGACTTAAGATTTATTTTAGGGAAGGACAGTAAATTCAATAATCTCTTCCATAATTTGGGATCAGGGCAAGCCATGAAGTATTGCCCAGTGTTAGGAGAAAGCATTGCAGAAGAAATTCTTAATGAATCAAATGTTACTGGAAAATTTGACTATAAAAAATTTAGTATTAACAGATTTAGTGATGATTACATGAAGGACTTTTGGAACCTTGTTCAGGGTGAGGAAAACACACTTCATCGACAAGGTAAGAACACACTTTAATTGTCGTCGTTTGATAGAGAAGTTACGACATTTAGATTTCTCCAAAAATCTTCACTTTTTAAATTTATATCATTCAATCTCATTAACAAACTCCTCACAATTGCTCTAACCACAGGATCTGCTTCCTTAAGTTTTTGTTTTAAATTTTTTTCATCTATTGGATACAGAATACAGTTTGAGTCTGCTTCTGCTGTTACTGATCTAGATTCGTCTAATGAAGGTCCTCTTTCACCAAAAATTTCCCCTTCCCCAATTTTTCCAAGTAAAAGGCCACCAGGACTATAAATATTAACACTTCCAGAATGAACATAATAAGCGAAATGGGCTGCATCGCCTTTAGTGTATATTTTTTTTCCTCTACTAAATTTTAGTTGATTGATTCCTATTTTTTTCATCCCGATTTACTCCACTCCAAATAATTTTTTATTATCTAAATATCTTTTAGAAAAATCAACATTGGATTTAACTAATCTTCCAAAAAAATTTCTTTTTTCAAAGGTAAAATCAGACGCTTTATCAGAATGTAACTTTAAATTATTAATATGTAATTCACTGAAAAGGATTTTCTCTAACTTCTCAAAGATCAAAGATTCTTTATCTGTAGGAAAATAAATCTTGTCCCTTACTAAAAAAACTGGAATCTTAATACCAGTAATTTCTGAGACTAACCTGAAGAAAATTTTAGAAACAAGAAAATTCCAACCAATATCTTTTCCTTTATACAAAAATCTTTGGAGTCTTTGATTATTCATTATGTGATTTTTTATTGCTTCATCTATTTCATTCGAAGTGAAATTTTGTAATGAAAATTTCTTTTTTTCTCTGAATACAGAATTCAAAAAGCTTTTGGATGTTTTTGATCTAAATCCTTTCATTATTAAATGACATAATTGATCATAACCCAACACTTTAGAGAAAGACTTTTGTTGAATAGAAATATTTGAATTTGAAATCAAACTCAAATAATTGGCAAAATAATTTGTTAAGTCTAAATAGCTTGTTTTCTTGTTATTTATTGTTAGTTTATTTTTAATATTCAAAAACAGGTGCAAATCAATCATATTCCACCAGCAACCTCCAATTAACCCTTCGTCTAATTTTTCAATCTCTGTTTTATAAAAAATCGAAGAAAAAGGAGAAATGGTAATTTTTTTATTGTCACCTCTTACTAAAATCTTTCCCTCAAAACTTGGAATATCAAAAAGAGTTTTTGAAATAATTTTATTATAATTTTCTAGAACTACTCTTATTTCTTGGGTGTCATAAGAATCTTTATATTCAAATAATTTTCCTTTATTGTAAATTAAAAGATATTCTTTTTTTTTATGATTTACTCCTTGAGTGGTTAGTAATTTAATTTTTTCAAATTGATTTATCAATATTTTTGAAGATTTAATTCTAGTCAATCTACTTTTTTTTGTTCTAGTGTCATAAAAACCAGCATGAAAATTTATTAGTTTATTTTTAACCAATAAGTTAACAACTTTTATCATGTAAGAAGATATATTGTTGGGATTATATCTAGATTTGGAGTTATAACCTCTCTTTGACATCGATACAGTAAGAAATTGTTTATCAGATTCAATCCAGCAATAGAAAAGCTCGAGTATTAAAATTTTTAAGTGTTTCTTTAATAGAGAATTTTTATTTTCTTTGAAAAACTCAGAAACACAATCATCAATAATTTCTGAACTAATGTTTCTTTGAAAATCAATAGGTCTACTAAAATCAAAATCTAATTGATCAGTTTTGCTTTTCATAATAGATTCTTATAAATTATGTATTTTGTAGATTTTTTTTTATACATCATTTTTCAAATTTTGCAGTTTTATAAATATGCAGTAATAATTTATGTAATTTTAAGCATGTTAATTTCATTTAATATTATTAACACTAACAATAGAATAATTACAATTGTAATGGATTTTTTATTTAAGTTGATCGAACCGCTTCTAAGAGTTATAAGAAATGTTATCCCAAACTTCGGTGCGATTGATGTTTCACCTGTAATATTAATAATAGTAATTGAAGCTTTACAATATATTATGACAAAATACGGATTCTAATATGGACAATAAAATAATAGATGGAAAACTTATATCTTCTGAAATAAGAGAAAAAGTTAAAAAATTTGGAGATCAACTTAAAAGTGAAACAGGAAAAGTCCCAGGACTGGCAGTTGTACTTGTTGGCGAAAACCCGGCTAGTAGGGTTTATGTTAAGAATAAAATTGAAAAAACAATTGAAGTTGGTTTTAATTCAATTGAACATAAATTAAGCGAGAAAGTATCTGAGAACGAATTAATTGATTTAGTTGACAAATTAAATAATGACGAAAATGTACAAGGAATTCTTGTACAATTACCACTACCAGAACATGTAAACTCAGATAAAATTTTAGATAGAATAAAACCTGAAAAAGATGTTGACGGTTTTCATGCCAATAATGTTGGAAAACTCTGGTCAGGTCTAAATTCACTTGTTCCTTGCACACCTTTAGGTTGCAGTATTCTTGTAAAAAAGATTTCAAAAGATTTATCAGGAAAACATGCAGTAATAATTGGAAGATCAAATATAGTTGGTAAACCAATGGCAGCACTTCTTCTTGGAATGAACGCGACTGTAACAATATGTCATTCAAGAACAAAGGACTTGGAATCTGTCTGCAAGGATGCTGACATTGTTGTGGCTGCTGTTGGAATTCCAGAAATGGTTAAGTCAAATTGGATCAAGGAAGGTTCGATCATAATCGATGTCGGAATTAACAGAATTGAAAGAGATGAAAAGAAAATTCTAGTTGGAGATGTTGATTATGACGATTGTCTAACAAAATGCTCTCTCATCACTCCAGTTCCTGGTGGAGTAGGACCCATGACAATAGCCTGTCTACTTCTGAACACACTTCTTGCATCTTATCCTCAGTTTAACCAACCAACTCCTGATTTATCGTCTATTCTTGAGTAGTTTGAGCCTGAGTGCGTTTAATTTTATGAACCCTTCAGCATCTTTTTGATTATAAATTGAGTCTTCTTCAAAAGTTGCCATTTCACTACTATAAAGACTATTTTTTGACTTTCTTCCTAGTATAATAATATTTCCTTTATATATTTTTAACTTTACAGTACCCTCGACATTTTCTTGTGATTTATCAATCAATGACTGTAACATTTCTCTTTCTGGAGAAAACCAGAAACCGTTGTAGATTAATTCTGCATACTTGGGCATTAATTCATCTTTCAAATGAGCTGAAGACTTATCAAGTGTAATACTTTCTATTGCTCTTCTTGAAGCAAGAATAATTTCGCCTCCAGGAGTTTCGTACACACCTCTTGATTTCATGCCTACAAATCTATTTTCAACAATATCAATTCTTCCAATTCCATTTTCACCACCTATTTTATTTAATCGAGCGAGAAGTTTAGCAGGTGATAGTTTTTCTCCATTAATAGAAATTAAATCTCCCTTGAAAAACTCTAAATCAATTATTGTTGGGGTGTTAGGAGCATCCTGACAAGAAATCGTTCTTGTGTACATTGACTCGTTTGGCTGAGTCCAAGGATCCTCCAAAATTTTTCCTTCATATGATGTATGCAGGAGATTTGCATCCATTGAATAAGGTGGGTCATCACTATTTTCAGGTGAAACAGAAATTTGTGATTTTTTAGCATATTCTATCAAATCCTTTCTAGATTTTAAATTCCATTCTCTCCAAGGAGCAATGACTTTAATTTTTGGGTTTAATGCATAATATCCCAACTCAAATCTAATTTGATCATTACCCTTCCCCGTTGAGCCGTGTGCAACGAAGTCTGCACCTACTTTTTTTGCAATTTCAAGTTGTTTTTTTGCTATTAATGGTCTTGCTATTGATGTCCCTAGAAGATAGTAACCTTCATAAACTGCATTAGCTCTGAACATAGGAAATACATAATCTTTAACGAAGTCTTCTTTAAGGTCGTCAATAAAAATTTGTTTTACTCCAAGTTTTAAAGCCTTATCTTTGGCCTCTTTAACCTCACTTCCTTGTCCAATATCGGCAGTGAAAGTCACAACTTCTAAATTTCTTTCATTTTGAAGCCATTTTAAAATTACAGATGTATCAAGACCTCCAGAAAAGGCTAGAACAACTTTTTTTTTTTTATTCATAAAGTTTACTATTTCTTTTGGCAAGCTTCATTTATTTGCTGGTATGCTTTGCTGAAACCCATTAAAGAATAGGTATCTGTTGTTATCGTTCCTCTTGTTGAAGTTCCAACAACTTTCATTTTCATTGATGACTTTAAGAATTTAATAATTTTTTCATCATCAGGTGGACTAAAACTCCACGCTCTTGATCCTGATGTAAATAATTGAAATTTTGCATCACCAACAGTGATTTCTGGGTTACTATCTGCTTTATAATTGTATCCTGCCACTATACTGAACTCATTCCATTTATTCTGACCAGGTAGATGTGTGATGACAGCAAAAATCTCACCTCTTCTTTTATAGTTTCCTTCTGCTTTTTTGGGTTTAGAAACCGCGAGGCAGGCTAGGTTTTTTCCTTCACCCTCTGCGTAAGCACTCCAATCATTAAATTTTCCTAGTTCTTTAGATTTTGTTTCAGTAAATAAAAAAACTACTAGAATAGTTATCAGATATTTATAAGTTATTTTTAAATTCATTATTTTTATTGACATATTAGTTAATAAATTGCAAGAGACTATAATTCAAATAAGATATGTATCCAATTTTTTTACTTGTTTCGTCCTGTTTTCTTTTTTCAGTCCTCGCAGCTTTGATAAAATTTGGCTCTCAGTTTATTCATCCCATCGAACAAGCATTCTTTAGAAATTTAATTAGTATTTTATTACTTATTCCATTTGTTATTCAATCAAGGAAAATAATTAATAAAAGTAGTAATATCAAACTTTTAGTTTTAAGAGGAATCTTTGGGGGTATAACAATGATTCTTCTTTTTTGGTCTTATTCACTTATTCCCCTTTCGCAGGCTATGGCAGTTAGCTTTAGCACTCCTCTTTTTATTTATCTTGGGGCGATATTATTTTTTAAAGAAAAAACTTCTAGATTAAATAATTGTATAATTCTTCTTGGATTTGTCTTAACTATTATAATAATTCGACCAGATTTAGAAATAAAATTTGGAGTTATTCTAGCTCTTATTGCTGCAATGACCCATGCAATAGCAGGTTTGTTGGTAAAAAAAATATCAAGAAATGAATCTGTAATCACTCTAATGTTTAGTATGGTGTTATTGATGACTCCTATCGCTGGTATTCCTACTATGATGGTTTGGTCAACACCAAATATTCATCAATTATACTTATTGATTATTATTTCAGTTATAGCAACACTAGGGAATTTTTGTTGGACAAAAGCTCTAAGTATAACAAAGTTGACCAATTTGATGTCTTTTGATTTTTCTAAATTGTTATTTACTACTATAATAGGATTTATTTTTTTTGAAGAGAAAATTGATCTTATAACAATAATCTGTGGATCCGGTTTAATTTTATGTTCAAATATTAAGTTTATTAGTGTTAGAAGAAATGAGAAAAATAAAACCATCTTACCAGATAATTAGTTGTTTTTTTTTTGCAATTCTTGGCGTCCAGATAAAAAAGTTACTTTTAATAGATAACATAGAAAACCTTGTTTTCTACAGATCATTCATTGGGATGTTATTATTATTGTTGATTATTCTATTGACTCAAAAAAGGATTTTTTTTTTGATAAATACAGGAAATATTAAAATTCACATTTTTAGGTGTGTTTGTGGAATATCAGCCATGTATTTCGGATATCAATCTTTGATGTTTCTTACATTAGCTCAAGCCAGTACAATTGGATTTACAAAAGTTTTTTTTACCTGTTTAATTTCATTTTTTATATTCTCAGAAAAATTAAACTTAAAATTAATTGTTTTAATATTTTTAGGATTTTTGGGAATTGTTTTGATTACTAGACCGGGACAAATTGAGAGTGACACTGGGGTTTACATGGCTTTATTCTCTGCGATATGTGTATCAGGAGGCATTATTTCCATATCTTATTTGAGTAAAAGGGAAGAAACCTTGACTATACTTTTTTATCATTCCCTTTTTTCTACAATTATTTTTTTTTCAATTTTTTATAGTAAAATTTCTTTTAAATCTGTTGATTTAATTGGAAGTTATTTTTTAATAACCTTAACAGCATTACTTGGACAATATTTTAACACGGAATCCTATAAAAACTTTGAAACAAAAAATGTTGTTATTCTTAGTTATTCTAGAATAATTTTTTCTACAATATTTGGATTTATTTTCTTTGACGAAAAAATAAATTTTATGAGTTTATTCGGAATATTAATAGTCTGTTTAACAAGTTTCTTAGTTCAAAAAAAATAGATTACGGACATGGGTATGGATTTTCATCATGAATTTTTTCAATTTCAGAAACCACCTCATCTGTTAAATTAATTTTGAACGAATCAATATTATCCTTTAGCTGTTCTAAATCAGTTGCGCCAATAATATTACTTGTTAAAAAATTTCTTGAATTTACAAAACCTAAAGCCATTTGAACTGGCGTTAGGCCATGCTCTCTTGCAAGGCTGTTGAATTTTTCTGAGTATTTTAAGCCCTTCGGCTTCGTATACCTTGTATACATGTTTGAATATAAGGTCAGTCTAGCTCCGTCAGGTTTTGCTCCATTATCATATTTTCCTGTTAACATTCCAAATGCTAGAGGCGAATAAGCTAATAATCCACATTTCTCTCTAATTGATATTTCTGCCATTCCTACCTCATAACTTCTGTTTAAAAGAGAGTAGGGGTTCTGGACAGAAACAATTCTTGGAAGACCAAACTTTTCGGCTAAGGAGAGAAATTTCATTAATCCCCAGGGAGTTTCATTAGAAAGACCAATATATCTTATTTTACCTTTTTTTATATTATCTGAAAGAACTTCAAGTTGAACTTTTAAATCAATAAAATCTGATTCTTCTTCAAATTTATAACCTAATTTTCCAAAAAAATTTGATTTTCTATCTGGCCAGTGTAATTGATATAAATCAATATAATCTGTTTTAAGTCTTTTTAAACTACCATCTATCGCTTCATTAATTTGTTGTTCGTTAAGTCTAGTTTCCTTATTACGAAACCACTTCATGCCAGATCTTCCAACTACCTTTGAAGCGATAATTACTTTGTCTCGGCATTTTCTAGATTTTAGCCAATTACCAATAATTTTTTCTGTCACACCCCATGTTTCTTTTTTTGGAGGCACGGAATAAAGTTCAGCAGTATCAAAGAAATTTACACCTTGAGAAACTGCCAAATCCATCTGCTGAAACCCCTCTTCTTCAGAATTTTGTTCGCCCCAAGTCATTGTTCCAAGGCAAATTAGACTTACGTCGATGTTTGTATTACCTAACTTGTTATATTTCATAATAAAATAAAATTCTTGATTTAAAAATTTTGTATCATATTTTAACTATAATTAATAATAGTAGTATATTATACTACATGTAAAACATTTAAAATAAGGAGTTTAAAAATGGCTTACGACTATGAAAGAGATCTAAAGTCCAAATCTACATCCATTGATATAGATTTAGGTCTTAGAGCCTACATGAATAAGGTCTATTCTTTTATGGCAGTTGGTTTGGCACTCACCGGTGTCATCGCCCATCTTACATCAACTTTGGCTTTCAATTTTACCACAAATACCTATACATCTTTTGGTGCAGCTATCTACGGTTCGCCTCTAGCATTTTTAATAATGCTGGCACCATTAGGTTTCATTATTGCTTTAAACATGGGTATTGCAAGAATGAAGGAAAGTACTGTTCAAATCCTATTTTGGGCATTTGCTTCTGTGATGGGACTTTCTCTATCATCAATTTTCATTCAGTACACTGGTGAATCAGTTGCTCGAGTATTTTTCATATCTGCCGGAGCTTTTGGAGCTCTAAGTCTCTACGGTTACACCACCAAAAAGGATTTAACAGGTTGGGGTTCGTTTCTGTTTATTGGACTAATTGGTATATTGATAGCTTCAATTGTGAATATCTTCGTAGCTAGTACCGCGCTTCAGTTTGGAATTTCAGTAATTGGTGTCCTAGTATTTGCAGGACTTACTGCATATGACACTCAGCGCATTAAAGCAATGTACTTTGATGGTTCTGGACAAGAAGGTAAAAAAGCAATAATGGGAGCTTTGACTTTATATCTAGATTTTATCAACCTCTTCATTATGCTAATCCAATTATTTGGACAAAGAAGATAATATAAAATATTCGTAGTTGGTAGGGCTAATACCCCTACCAGCTCAACTCAACAAACACTTGAAAAAATTCACATTTCTTTTTATCTTTTTTATCCTTTTCTTACCTTCAATATCAGTTTCAAAAATAGCAGCTGAAAAACTCAATTTTAATGTTTACAGAAATGGCTCATTAATTGGTTATCACAACTTAGATTTCTATGAGAAAGATAGTCTGATAGAATCAAAGATTGAAATAAAGTTCGAAGTTACTTTTCTTGGTTTTGTAGTGTATGAGTATTTCCATAAAAATCTTGAAAAATGGATGAATAACACGCTAGTCTTTATGGAGGCCAGAACCGATAAAAATGGTGACTTATTGGACTGTAAAGTTAATAAAAAAGAAAATAAGTTTAAAATTTTGGGAACTAATGGCGATTTTACTCTTGATAAAAAAATCACACCAACGACATACTGGAAGTTTGACCAATTAATTACTGGAGAGAAAAATCAAGTTTTGAATTCTCAAGATTGTAGTTACATTGATTTTGAAATTAAATATCTCGGTGATGAAATGATTTATAATAATTCACTCAAAGCTTCACGTTACAAATTATTAGGTAAAGAAATTACTGGTGATGATGTAGATATTGACATCTGGTATAAAGATAAAAAATGGGTGAAAATGATTTTTCTAAAAGATGGTAGTACAATTGAGTATTTTTTAAAGGAATATGACTCTAAAAAAGAATAAAGTTGCATGGATTACTGGTGGGGGCACCGGCATTGGGAAAGAACTTGCTCTAATTCTTGCTAAACAAGAATATGACGTCATTATAAGCGGAAGAAGAAAAGAAAAATTAATAGAAACTGCAAATATAAATAAGAAAAAAATTCATCCCATTTCTTTGAATGTCAGTAGCCAAAATCAATGTTTGAAAGTTTCAAAGTCTATTTACAAAAAATTTAAAGACATTGATTTACTTATTCTCAATGCTGCAATTTATAGTCCAGGATCAATTACCAAAATTTCTACAGCAGAAGCTAAAAAAGTTGTAGATATAAATCTTTTAGGTGCAATCAATGTTCTTTCGCCTGTAGCTAAAGAAATGCAGAAAAATAAAAAAGGTCATATTGTTTTTGTATCTTCCCCAGCAGGTTACCAAGGGTTACCAGGTGGAGGATTTTATGGTGTTACAAAATCAGCTCTAACTTTCTTAGCTGAGACTTTGAACATTGAGTTTCATCAAAGTAAAATCAAAGTACAGGTTGTAAACCCAGGTTTTGTGAAAACACCAATGACAGATCAAAACCCTTTTTTTATGCCTTTTTTAATGACGCCGCAGAATGCTGCAAAAAAAATTTATAAAAAACTAGAGAGTAAACAATTTGAAATCTTTTTTCCAAAAAAACTAATTATCCCCATGAAATTATTAAGGTTATTACCCTACAGTATTTATTTTTTTCTGATTAAAAAATTAATAAAACTTCCCTAATGAAAAAAGCCTTACAAAAATATCTTAGTCACTTTGAAAAACTTCAGGACAATAAAATAGATGACCTGTTATCTACCGTTTCTGAAAACTTCGTATTCGAAGACCCTTTTCAAAAAATAAAAGGCAAGAATCAATTTAAAGCTTTACTCAAAAACATGTTTAAAAGGCTAAAGAAACCAAAATTTAAAATCATAATGGTTTATGAACATAAGCTTGTAAATGTTGTTAAGTGGAATTTTAGTTGTGAGTTTTTAAAAAAAACAATCTCATTTACAGGTATGAGTGAAATTTATATTAAAGAAAAGTTAATTACAAAGCATATTGATTATTGGGACTCTGGTAGAAATTTTTATTCACATCTTCCATTAATAGGCTCAATTTTTAAAAGAATTCATAAATAGTTAATTAATTTTTAAGAATGTTATAGATACTACTCCAATATTAAGGCCCCACTTTTTTACTTCTGCCCTATTCATAAGAATATTTCTATCTTGTAAAAACATCCAATCATCAAAATCAACTAAGATTGTACTGTCACCAACTTTTAAATTAAGCTTATATTTCCAATTAAGAGCATTACCTTCAGATATCCCCGTAGCTTCTCCAACAACGTCTGAAGCGGTACCACTATATTGATTATTTCCTAAAATCTTGATAGTCCAAACTCTTGAATCTTGTTCTCCATCATCATATAGAAATTTTTCATCAAGCGTGAGTGTGTTAGATTCTATTGTCCCAATAATGTCGACTTTAAATGTTCTCTTTAAATTACCAAATCTATCATGAAACATTCCCCAGGCCTCTGTCTTGCCTTCAAAATAATCCTCTAAAGTAAATGTTGGCTGACTTCCTTTGAACTTTTCTATATTCATTTGACTACTACACGAACTTATTAAAAAAATTAAAATAGTAAAAAAAAATTTCATCGTTATTAAATTTAATTAAATAATATTAACCATATATTTTTTTTTGAATTTTTTGAAGTTCATTTTCTTTTAATTTAAAATTTACAAGTAAATAAGCAGCTAAGAGCTTAAGTAAAATTGGCGCCATAGCGTAAGAAATTATTATAAAAAGTCTAACGTTTGTATTAATTTCACCATCTGTGTCAAAATCTAAAACCCCCATTATTCCGAATACAAAAATACTTACTACAGCAAAAGCAAATTTATTTAGAAAGGTTATGATTGAAAAAAGCACACCAGAGATATCCTCACCAAATTTACTACGATGCCAATCAGTTATATCAGCCTGAATGGATGGTGGTATTATTAAATCTGCCCCAAGACAAAATCCGGTTATGCAAGAAATTATTATAAAAAATACAAAATTGCCATCTTCTAAAAAAAATACCAAAAGAAAAAACATTGCTGACATAAATAACGAAAGACTCCACACTTCTTTTTTTCCATATTTTTTACTGATAATCGTCCAAAAAGGAACGCCCATTATTGCAAATAAAAAGTAAAAAAACAAAGTTGTTTGCCTGTTTGAATCATCACCGCCTAGAACATAAGTAATAAAGAAAGCAAATAACACCATTGGAAATACATTTGCTAAATTATTAACAACTAATACCAAAAAAATTTTTGAAAAATATATATTTTTTTTAAGGTTTTTTGTAACTTTTTTGAATTCTATTTTTTTTTCATTTGTTCTCTTATTTTCTGGAATCAAACTACAAAATAAAATCAGCCCCATTAAACCAAACAGTGTGGCAACAAAAACTATATTTTCCAATAACTTTTCATTACTAATACTAAAAAACATTGGGATACCAAGAGAGCAGAAAAGTCCGAGTAAAATGAAAAATTCACGAGTTGCACTAAGCTTAGTTCTTAAGAAATAATTTTTTTCTAAATCATATCCAATCGATAAATAAGGAATTTGAAACATTGTCCAACCAAGATATAAAATAGAAAGCCAAACGAAGAGAAATATCTCTTTATCTATATCTTGTTTCAAAAAAAGTTGTGTAAGTGCCAAACCAGATAAAATTCCACCTATTAATAAATAAGCCTTTCTTGGAAAAAAGTTTTTATCATTCAACCACCCCACAAGCGGATCTGTGATTATATCTATAAGCTTTGATAAAAAAATAATTATTCCAATTACTGAAATTTCGAAACCATGAACTTCTGCAAAAAAAGCAGGTAGCATAATCATTACTGGAAAGGTGGGAATAGAAAATGCAAATGCGGGAAATGCATAAATTATATTTCTTAAAGAAATAGATTTCAATCTAGACTTTCTTAATTAGAAATTGGCCAACATTGATATTACCAGATTTAAAACCTCCCTCACAATATCCTAAGTAATAGTTCCACAATCTTTTAAAACTTTCACTAAAACCAAGGCTTTTTATGCAGCCCCAAGAATTCTCAAATGACTCAGACCATATTCTTATTGTTTTAGCGTAGTCATTTCCAAACATTGTTTTATTTGTGATATGAAGGCCTTTAGATGTTATGACCTTATCCATTTCCTCTACAGAGGGAAGCATACCACCCGGAAATATATAAGTTTGGATAAAATCTGGAAACTTTTTATATTTTTGAAAAAATTTGTCCTCAATTGTAATTGTCTGAAGCCCTATTGATCCGTCAGACTTTAAGTTTTTCTTTAGAACATCAAAGTATTTAGACCAGTATTTTTCTCCAACTGCCTCAAACATTTCTATAGAAACAATTTTATCATATTTACCGTTAATATTTCTGTAATCTAGAAGTTTTACATCAACTTTATCTGTGAGCTTATCATCGTATATTTTTTGCTTTGCTTTCTCGTACTGTTTTTTTGAAATTGTAATTGCTGTCACATTTGCTGAGTATTTTTTTGCTAAAAAAGAAGAAAAGCCTCCCCAACCACATCCAATTTCAAGTATTTTGTCATTTTCTTTTACACCCGTAATATTTGCAAGATTCTCATATTTATTAATTTGGCCTTTAAGAAGGTTATCCTCAGGATTCTTAAACATAGCTGATGAATATGTCATTGATTCGTCTAACCATTTTTCGTAAAACGAGTTGCCTAGATCATAGTGAAAAGATATATTCTTTTTCGATCCAGACCTGCTATTTTTTTTTAAGTGATGCTTAAGCCTTAAATACAAAATGGTGAACCATTTTCCTCTAACATATTTTGAGAATTCATGAAAATTTCGTGCACCCCATTCAAGAAAGTCAGTGAGGTTTGATGTTTCCCAATTTCCATCAACGTAACTTTCAGCCCAACCAAGGTCACCTCTTAAAAAAAAATCACTAATGCATTTCTCATTTAAGATTTTTATATTTGCATCAGGTCCCGCAAGCTCTCCGTTAAAAGAAAATATAGACTTATGATCCTTATAAACATTTATTGAGCCGTATTTACTCTGTGCTAATACATTTAAAAATAAATTTAACTTACTTTGAGTGTTAAAAATCATTTATTGTTAGCCCTCTGAAAAAAAACTTTTTGGTTTTTTTGGTTTTCTTATATATGTTGCACCCTTTACAAAAAGTTTCAAGGCTTCTAAGTGTATTGCAATTGTAACTTTGAAATTTTGAAAGATATTACTGAAGAATATTCCTAAGAGATTTTTATCATTCATTGCAACTGATTTTCCCCTAAACGATGCTTCGAAGATTTTTTGATTATTTATGTTATAATTTATAAACAAATTCACGAAACTTCTATCAATATTGAAAGTAATAACATAATGGCCATTTATATTAAAAAAAGGAGAAACGTGAAATCTTTTTTTTACATTATTTTGTTTATTTATTTCACAATAATATGAGTGTCTTTCGTTGAATGTGTTACTAACCTCATATATTATTGCAGTCGCTTTATTTTTATCGTCAAAACCGACAAAAACAGTTATTGGGTTAAACACATAACCTAAAATTCTAGGTAAACAAAAAGACTTAATATCATAAATATTTTTTTTGCCTTCTTTTAAAAATTTTTTTTTTAATAATTGATATGTGTTACCTGATTTTTTACCAACTTCTCCATGATCTTTGTCGTAGAATGAAAATAAAGTGAATCTATTTTTTTTAAAAAATTTATATTTGTGTTTAAAGTTTAATGAAAACCAAAAATAACAAAAACGATAATTAAATGAATGAGTAAAAGGTTTATACCTTGTATGTGAAACAATACCCTCAAATAAAGTATCGGCAATGTTGTTAATTTTTTTCACTGTTTCTTTCTAATATTCTTTTCACAACATGCAACGCTGAAGTAATTCCGTCCTCATGAAAACCATAACCTAGGTATGCTCCACAAAACCATATGTTTTTGTTTCCTTGTATTGTTGTTATTTTTTTTTGATTTTCAAATGTATTTAAATCAAACAATGGATGGTCATAATATATTTTTTTAAATATTTTTTCCTTAGATGGTAAAATTGAGGGATTAAGAGAAACAAAAATATTTAATCTAGTATTTAGTTTTTGAAGTTTATTCATCCAATATGTAACGTTTACTCCTCTTTTACTAGTTTTATTTTCAATATAATTCCAGCTTGACCACGCTTTTCTAGATTCTGGCATTAGTTTATTGTCAGAATGTACGTAAACCTCATTTTTGGTATACCTTATTTCGTCAAACATCTCTTTCTCTTCTTTTTTTAAATTGATTATTTTTTTTACCTGATCTGAATGAACTGCAATTACGAGATGGTCATATTCTTTTTTTTTACCTTTCACATCGAGAAAAATTTTATTTTCTTTGCTATATAAGAATTTTACAGAGCTATTTTTATGAGCTGAGATATTTTTTGACTCAAGAATTTTTTCAACATATTTTTTACTTCCATCCAAAACAGTTCTCCATTTTGGACGATTAATAATTTTCAGAAGCCCGTGATTTACAAAAAACATTACAAACTTCTCAAATGGATATTTTTTAATTTCATTGATTTCAGAGGACCAGATACTAGCTGCCATTGGATAAAGATGTTTATATTTATAATAATCAGAATAGTTTTTTAAATCCAAGTATTCTTGAATTGTATAATTTTTATATTTTCTTATATGCTTTTTAGCTAACAAATTAAAAGAAACAATTTCACACAACATTTTCCAGAAACTTAAATTTAGCAAATTTTTCTTTTGAGAAAATAATGATGATAAACTCGTTCCTGAATATTCGATATTATCAATCTTATTTGATACAGCAAAAGACATATCACTTTCATAAGATTTGACATTTAACTCCTCAAAAAGGTTGCATAGATTTGGGTAGTTAATTTCGTTGAATACAATAAAACCTGAATCAACATTTATATTTTTCCCTCTATATTTGATTGTTTGTGTGTGGGTATGTCCACCAAAATAGGAGTTTTTTTCAAAAAGATCTACTTTATAATTCTTAGACAAATAATATGCACATGATAGACCTGATATACCACTACCGACTACAGCAATCTTAACGTTCCTCATAAAATAATATTATGAAAAAAAAAAGAAAATTAAACAAAATAAATCAATATATTGTTTGACTTTCAATCTTTATTACTATATATTGATACTGAACTAGTATGATAATAACAAAATTTTGTGCAATAACATTCTCATCAATATTTTTGTTACTGCTAGTTTCAAGTCTATTTTAATTTCCTCCAATAAAACCCTAGTTTACTAGGGTTTTATTGTTTTCTGTAAATTGATATCCAGTGAGTTGAAAGACATTTAATGTCCAAATTTTCAGATGTTCCCGAAGTTAGTAACTCCGAGGTATTATAATTTTCAAGATCCTTTTTAAATGAAAAACTAGATTTACTTCTGTTTCTGTCAAATCTAAGATTTTGAATTAAGTTCAACATAATAATTAATACGACATATCGTAAAAATGTTTAGTTTTATCTTAATAAGTGTTTTCTGAATTCACACACAGCTGTAAAATAAGGATCATCTGATCTTGGTTGAGTTGATAGTACATTTCTTCTAATATCACAATTTTCTGCAATCATTGAATTTAAAAGATGTCCTGCATTCTGAAAACCTGAATGAATTGCAATAAATAAATTGTCAGAGTTTTTGCATTTAGCCAAATCTTCTTTTATTTTTCCATCAGATGTATTTTGATTGTAAACAACTTTGCACCAATGAGCAGAAAGGGTATTGTTTGAGTACGAACCAAGAAAAAAAAATACGAGAAAAAGAATTATTTTCATATAAATATCCTCCAGTACATTAATTTAAAAAGATCAATAAAGGAAAATTTATGTTTTTCTTTTATTTTCTCAATCTTCTTTTTAAAAAATTTATCATAAAATAAAATAGGAACAATAGATCCTAAATATGCTCCAGCGACTAAATCACTTGGAAAGTGCATTGACATGAATATTCTCGATAATCCCATCATCGTTGCTATTAATATAATAATTAAAAAATACCTTCTAAAATAAATTATAAATAACAAAGCCAAAGTAAATGCTGCTTGAGTGTGTCCTGATGGAAATGAGCTTATTTTGTGCTCGAAATTAAAAAAATTAAATCTTTCGTATCCCTCTAAGAAAAAATATTTAGGACGTGACACTCCAAATATATACTTAAGAATATTACAAATTATTCCAGCTAAAGCTAGAGAAAATATAAAATGTTTAGACACTAACGAAATATAAATAAAGAGGTCTTCTATCTTTTCTCGATTGTAATTTGTCTTATCTTTAATTACGGAATACTTCTTCTTATCATTCAAAATGGACTTAACATTCAAATTTACAAATAAAATCAAAGAAAACAAAATAATAAAATTTAATGGGTCCAAAATATCAGAAATTGGGTCAATCACCTCCTTAAAAAAATTAAAAATTAGTCCTGGAAAAGACCTTGACAATTCAAATAAAAAAATATCTAGGAAATTAAAAAAAATTAAAATTATTAAAGTTACATATACAAAAAATCTAACTGATGTTAAAAAATTAAGGTCTTTTAAATCTTTAACAATCAATTTTTATAAACCTTAAAAATAACACTTTCACCTTTTGAATAATTAAAACCTGTGAATTCTTCGATTAGTAAAAATTCAGAAAAATTTTCATTATCTTTTATATTTTTACTTATTTTATCGGTAACAATAAGTAAAATTTTTTCTTCTTCCCCTTTCTTATAACTTAAAATACTGGATGAGTTTGAAGATCTATGTGAAGTTAGAAATAGTAAACTGGGTTCATTGAAACCAACTGTAAAGATTTTTTCAACACTACTCTCGTGTTTTTTCATTATCATATTTATCCTATCTGAAATCCACAAAACTTCCAATCTTGGTAAGAGAAAAAAAATTAATACAAAGTAAGTAAAAATTTGAAAACATCCAGAAGAAATTAAAACTGATTTAATATTTTTTTTTAAAGTTTCTTTTAAAAGAAACAAAGAAAGGATTAAATATAAAATTATAATAAACACAAAGTTAACATCAAATTCTGAAAACTGATGTATTGAAAATGTTATTAATGAAATTATCGTTAGAGGAAACAATACAATTGGAAATAATGAAAATTTCATTAACTTTTTGTTATAATCACATTCAACAATAAACTTTGCAACTAAAATACTTAATGGAAGGTAAGCAGGATATATGTAATGAGGTAATTTAGTTGGAACTAGCTCAAAAATAATTAAGGGGAAACCAAAACTTATTATTAGATAAAGTAAAAAGTCGTCCTTTTTAAGGATATACTTTAATCTTTCTTTCATTTGTAAAAAAAGATTAATTATAAAAATAGACCCAGGCCAAAAAAAAATAAAAAGCAATAGTGAATAATACCCTGGAGGAAAACCATGTGACTCCTGACCTGATTTTACTTTATTGAATAAATCGTTGCCGACCGACTCATACCAAAAAGCACCTCCTGATTTAATATTTATCAAAACAAACCATGGAATTGTAATAAAAAGTAAAAGAACAAATCCAAAAGTTGACCAAATGTTTTTTATAAGATTTTTTTTTCTTAAAATAGAAAAAATTATTAATGGAAAAAATGTAAAAATTATTATGATAGGTCCTTTAATTAAGATACCGAAAGACATCGCAATCCAAAAAAATATTTTATTTGGAAAACTCAGGTTTCTAAAATTGATAAGTTTGTAGATTATCAAGTTACATATTCCTATAAAAAAGAATAGCAAACCATCAGTTTTTGCCTGATGAATTTCAGATATTGTTAGAAAAGAAAAAATTAAAAAAAATACAGTCAAGAATGCTATTGATTCATTTTCAATATTTCTAATAATTACAAAAATTAAAAAGAAGCTTATAAAAACTCCTAATATCGATGGTAATCTATATATCGAAATTTTATCATATGGATAACTTCCAAAAATTGAATTCATTAACGATTGCGTCCAATAAATACCGATTGGCTTTTTATATCTTTTTTCTTCTACCATTTTTATGTCAATAAAATCCTTTTCAATTAGCATTGTTTTAGACGCAGTTGCAAAACGTGCTTCATCTCTATCCATTACTGGAAGTTTAAAAATCCCCTGAAGATAGATTAAAAAACAAATAAATAAGAAAAAAAGAAATCTTTTATTAAAAGAAATATTCATTGCTATATACGCTCACTAGATTAGATTTAAAAAATATCATAACATCCGAAAATGAAAAATTTTAGTATAATCATACCAATTTATAACGAATCTGGGTCAATATTTGATTTAATCAAAGAAATACAGTCCGAATTTAAAAAAAATACTCCAGAATTAATTATAGTTGATGACGGAAGCAATGACGATTTCTATAAACAAAGAAATGAATTAAAAAAGTTAAAGGTAAAAATTCTTCGACACAAAAAAAATCTTGGAAAATGTAGAGCAATGTTAACTGGTATCTCAAATGCAAGAAATAATTTAATTTGTATTATGGATGGAGACGGACAAAACCCTCCATATGAAGTTAAAAAAATGATGGCCTTTTGGCGTAATTTATCAAAAAAAGAACAAGATAATTCTCTCATTTGTGGAAATAGAAAAATAAGGAAAGATACTTTTATAAAAAGATTAAGTTCAAAAGTTGCAAATACTACAAGAAGATTTTTACTAAAAGATGATTGTAATGACACAGCTTGTGCTTTGAAAATTTTTAATCGTTCTAATTATTTAAAAATAAAATATTTTAGGAATATGCATCGATTTCTTCCTGCACTATTTAAAATGAACAATTGTAAGATATTTAATGTTCAGGTTGACGATAGATTAAGATACAGTGGCGTATCAAAATATTCTTTTAATAATAGATTTTGGGTGGGTATTATAGATTTAATCAAAGTATATTTTTTAATAAAAAAAGGAGAAAAAAATGGAGACTGAACAAATTTGGCTTATAATTGGATTTATTGGTCAAACAATTTTTGCATCCCGCTTTCTTGTACAATGGGTTGTAAGTGAAAGAGCAGCGAAAAGTATAATTCCTAACATTTTTTGGTGGATAAGTTTGGCTGGCAGTATGATTTTGTTAAGTTATGCAATTCATAAGGCTGATCCTGTATTTATCGTTGGGCAATCATGCGGTTTTTTAATATATTCAAGAAATATTTATCTAATTAAAAAGGAAGGAAAAAATAAAAAGAATGACCCAACTAAAATTATGAAAGTTAACTAGTGGGATCTCAGAATGAAAAAATACACGATTTCCTAATTGAAAAAAGTAGAAAATTTCCATTTATAAAGAATGAAATCAGTAATAATGGAGTGTTAAAAATAACAAAACAGAATATTGATTTATTTTCTTTCATGGTCAAAACAATTATAGCCCAACAAATATCAAATGAAGTGGCAGAAATATTATGGAAAAGATTATGTTCTCAACTAGAAAAAAATTCCATATCAATTAAAAGTTTTAAAAATATGAGTTACTTAAAAAAAATTCTTATAAAAACGAAGATTTCAAAATCAAAAATTTACTATATATCGGAGCTATATATTGCAATGTTAAAAAAAGAAATAGACGAACATATACTTCTGAAAAAGACTGAAGCTGAAATTAATTCTTTATTACAAGGATATAGAGGAATAGGGCAATGGACATGCAATATGATACTTATTTTTTATTACAAAAAATTAAATATTTTTCCTGAAAATGATCTTGTAATAAAAAAAACTCTCAAGAAATTGAACTTACTAGAAAAAAAAAAAATTAGTTTTCAAGAAAATTATTCTCCTTATCTTTCAATTTTCTCTCTTCATCTGTGGAAGATGTCTAAGAGGATTTTGTAAGAATTCTTTAAAAAAATCAATGTCTGTATGCTTCTCAAATTTACTTTTTGACCAAATTATTTGTCCAAATGCACTGCAGTTCTGACAAGTTAGTTGCCATTCTTTTTTTTCAGAATTACATGTAGAGCACTTCCACTTTGGATCAGGTAAAATAATTCCATCATCACTGAAGACTTGTGGTTCTTTAGTTTTTTCAGAGATCTTTTTATATAAACTAATTACACGATGATCCCTTTCGGTTTTTTTAATTTGATCTAGATATTTCAAAGCTTCTCCCCAAATTTTTGCTTCAAAACTTGCAAATGCTAAGCTTAACTTAGTTTCATTAGATTTCTCATTAGCATGTTTTTTTAAAGTTTTAACAATCAGTCTGTATCGTTTTAAAGCTTCTTTTTCTCCTTGGGCCCTATACTGCATGAAAGTTTTAATAATATCAATACATAGAAGTTGACTCCATGTTGTGCTCAACACTCCAACAGCTTTTTTTAAATTTTGCTGATCAATGTAAAATTTTATAGTTTCGTTTACTACTGGTACAGACTTATTACATAGTTTATATGCATCTAGAGCTTCAGCTCCAATTAAAATCTTTAGATTGGCTAAATTACTTTTAAGTCGGTCTGGAATTTTTTTTAAATTATTGATCGTATCATGAGCAAGCTTCCAGTTTTTTTCAAATGCATAAATTCTCGACAACTTCTCATTAAACCAGATGTCGTCAGGATACTTTTTACATAAATTTAAAAGAGCAACTTTTGCTTCCTTTTGATTTTTATTTTTTAAGAACAAAACTATTTTTCCTCTCTCAGCAACATATTGAGCCCTAGGAATAGATTCTAATACTCTCAAGTATTTTAATGATTCATTAAGATCGTTTTTAATAAGAGACGAATTAAATAGCATAAAAGTAGTAAAAAAATCATTTTTCAAATACTTTTTAAGCATTCTAGAATTTTTTTCTATGTTACTTGAATCTCCTATCAAAAGTGCATCAGCAATATTGTCCAAGCTCTTATTTGCCAATTTTAGATATTTTTCATTTCTTTTTATACGAAAGTTTTTAGGTATATTTTTTATTGATCTGAAGGTATATATGACAATTGAAAAAGTTAATAAAATAACAACAAAAATGAATATAAGGCCTAAAAGATTTGTCTCAAAAAAATAATTTTCCCAAAATATCTCAACTTTTCCAGGATTTTCAGATAACCAAACCACAACAGAAGAAGTAAATAATAAAATTAGAAAAAGTTTCAAAACTTTAATCACTAATTTCACCTACGATATCAAGTAATTGCGATTCTAGTAATCTTAATTTTCCTCGAATATTAGAGAGTTTTGAAGCATCTTCAACCCAAATATCAATTTCATTATCATCAATGTTCGATAGTTTAAAAATTCCAAGAGCTTCTTCTAAGTTTCCAATAATTAGATATTCTTTTGCCTTTACTAATACCTGCCTGAAATTATAAATTTCATATGGAATCTTCTCACTTTTGTCTGAATAGTCATTCACTCTAGTTAATTTATAAGTACTATTAAAGATCTCCTTGACGTAGTTTACTAAGTTTTCTCTTGAGTTTAAGATCTCACTGAATTCTCTTGAGGTCTTATCAAAATTTTTATTTATAAATCTATCAATATCTACATCATAAAAATTAATTTTTTCATTCAGTCTATCTAACAAATTTGTAACTTTAATTACATTGGAGAGTTCAATGTCCTGTAAATTTATAATAGTACTTTTAATTTCAGGATTGTTATTAAAAATTGAAATAAGAGTATCTAATTCCTTCTTGAAACTTTGTCTTCTGTCAAATTTATTTTTTAAACTTAACAAGCAATTTAAAATAATATATTTTTCAGCATAGTAAAATTCTGAATTGACTAAATTTCTGCTTTCGTAATTATTTAGCTGTTGAGTTAAGTCTAAAATTTTTCTATTTGCTATAGACAGCTTTTCGGTATTTTCAAATGATTCCTGCTTTAAAAGATCAATGTTTTCATTTAAATAAGTAATTTGGTCTTTAAAATTATTATCACTGCCTTTTTTATAATTTTGTTTTTCTACCCCTTGTGTAGATCTTGATCCATTATTATCAGAATTTTTATAAATAAAATCATTTACATTTAAATTACTTATATAGAAAAAGATCAAGATTGTAGGAATAAATATAGAGAGAATGATAATAATATATTTCTTGATTTTATTACGCTTCTTGTACTGATTTTTCTCCAAATCAATAAAATCACCTTTTGGGGGTGAAGATTTATTTGACTCATTCAACTAACTTCTCCTTTTTGCAAACTTCTCTTATTAATTTCAGCATGCCTCTTTCATTGGGTTGAGAACAAACAAAAACCTTTTCAAATTTTAGTTCTTTTATTTCTTCTGCGATTGAGTCACTTAAGGTAAGAATCTTTTTTCCCCTGTGGTTTTGCATCAAGCCTAACTTAGACAATTCTTTTTTGAAAGAAATAGCCGTTCTTCTTGAAAATAATGTTATTAACCCATCCTTACACGACTTAAAAAAATTTTCAAACACTTCTGCCTTCTGATTAATCATAATAGACTTGTAGCAACTTATTTGTTTGTAGTAACAACCCTCACTTCTAAAAAAATTGTCTAAATCTGAGTTTTTTGGTTTTGAAGTAGGATGAAGAATTTTGATATTTTGCTGCAAGTAAGGTTTCATCTTTATCTTCAAATCATTAGAGTCACCTTTAATGTTGGTAACGTTAGTATATCCAATTTTTTTTGCTAAATTAAAAGTCCCATCACCAATTACAAAAATTTTTTTTTTATGTTCTATCTTTTGAAAATTTCTCAACCCATTTTTGCTTGTAAATAAAACAAAGTCGTAATCTACATTTTTGTCAAACTCATATTTACATTTAATTATTTGGATTAATGGAGCTAAATAGTACTCAAAAAAATTTTTATCTAAATATTTAGAAAAATTTAAAGCATCTTTTTCTGGTCTTGTAAGTAAAATTTTTACTTTTTTATCTAATTTGATTTCTAATTTTGACACCTAATTTATAACTTTCTGACTTGAAATTCTTAATATCTAGATAAATTTTGTCTTTAATACATCTGGAACCATCCTGTGAGAATGCTATGAAATTAAAAATAATTTTTTCTTTATTATTTATTTTTTTTAGCATTGCGTAACCACCAACCGGTGTATTACATGAACCATCAAGGGCATTTAAAAAAATCCTTTCACATTCAGTCTCAAGGAACGTTTTGCTATGATTAAGTTTTCTAATAACTTTGTTTATATTAATATTTTTAACATTTACTACTAATGCAATTGTTCCCTGTCCCAAAGCGGGAACCATTACTCGTGGATCTATTGTTTTATAGGATTTTTTTATATCTAACCTTTTAAGACCGGCATGTGCGAGAATAATTGCGTCATAACTTTTTTCTTTTAGTTTTTTTAGTCTGGTATCAACGTTTCCACGTATATCTTTGATTATTAGATCAGGTCTTATTTTTTTTATTTGCATTGCTCGCCTTATTGAGGAGGTTCCAATAATTGATTTTTCTGGAAGTTCTTTAATATTTGAATTTCTATTTGAAACAATTGCATCCCTAAAATTTTCTCTTTTGAGTGTCGCAGCTATTTCAATTCCTTTTGGCAACTTTGTTGGCAAGTCTTTGAGAGAATGAATTCCTAAATTGATTTCAAATTTTAATAATGCTTCATCTATCTCTTTTGAAAATAAACCTTTGTTGCCAAGATCAGAAATTTTTTCGTTTAAAAAACTATCTCCAGTTGTTTTAAAAAATTTTTTTTGGATTTTAATTCTTGAAGAAACGTTTTTACTCAGCTGAGTTTCGAAAATATCGATATGCTTTTTTGCTAAAAGACTTTCTCGTGATCCAACAATTATATTTTCAGAATTGTTATGCATATACTTTATTTTACTATTATAAGAAAAAATTTGGGAAAAAAATAAATTGATCCTTCTTACAAATAAATTTTCACAACAATTCATCAAATACAGGACTTTACAAATTAAAGAAAATAAAGTGCATATACACTTATATATTTAAGAATTTTGTTTTTTTTCCAATTTTTGCTCCTGATTTTTTTTTGACATTAATTTTATAAAAAGCTAGCAACTTTTGGTTTAGTATTGGAGTATATTAGAGAATTGTATAAATTTAAAACTAAGCATATTTTTACTTAAATAAAATATTAATTTTTGTTAAAAGTCTTTTTCGGGATCTTATAATTATATTTTCAGAATAAATATGCATACACCGGATTTTATTTTACTATTATTAAGAAAATAATAATAACTTTATAAGATTTTAAAATGAGGATACTGGGAATAGAAACTAGTTGTGACGAAACTTCTGCTGCTATTGTTGAAAAACAAAATGGAAGAAGATTTGGAAGGGTGCTTTCTGAAGTCACAGTTTCTCAAATTAAAAAGCATAAAAAATTTGGTGGCGTAGTTCCCGAACTCGCTTCTAGGGAGCATAGCAATAATATAGATGTTATCGTACAAAAAACTTTTAAAAATTCAAATATAAACCTATCAAAAATTGATGCATTTGCGGCAACTACAGGGCCAGGACTTCTAGGAGGTCTTTTAGTAGGAACCAATTATGCAAAAGCACTGGCAATATCTTGTAATAAACCATTTTTATCAATAAACCATCTACAGGGGCATGTTCTAATTCCAAGAATGAGCAGAGTTGTAGATTTTCCTTTTATCTGTTTACTTGTATCGGGCGGACACTGTCAAATTCTTCTTGCAAAAGATTATAATAAATTTAAGGTCATTGGTGAAACGCTTGATGATGCTGTTGGTGAAGCGTACGATAAAATTGCCAAGATATTGGGGTACGACTATCCCGGTGGTCCAATTATAGAAAAACTAGCACTTAAGTGTAATGATAAGTATAATTTTAATCTACCCAAACCTCTGATTAAAGACAAATCAAAGAATCTTTCATTTTCAGGATTGAAGACAGCTGTTAGAAGAATAATTGAAAAAGGTATTAGTAGTGAACAAAAATTTGATTTAGCAAATGAGTTTCAAAATGTAATTTGTGAATGTTTGATTAGCAAAGTTGAACTCGCAATAAATAGCTTAAAAAATATAAACAAAATAAATACTTTTATTCTAACTGGGGGAGTTGCCTCAAATTTATTCATCAGGAGAAAATTCAAATTACTGTGTAAAAAGAAAGGTTTGTCTTTTATTGCACCAGAAAAAAAATTATGCACCGATAATGCTACTATGATAGCGTGGGCTGGGCATGAGATTTTAAATAGAAGAAAAAAAAGCAGTAATTTTAGTTTGTCTCCTAAACCCAGGTGGAGACTAGATTCTTTATGAGAAAAATAAGTATAATAGGTTCTGGTTCTTGGGCACAAGCACTAACAAAAGTCTTTGTCAAAAGAGAAATTTTAATAAAATATAGAAAATCAGTGAATAAATCAAAATTTACAAGCAAAACAATAAAGTTTACTAATCACTTCAAAGATCTTGGCAAATCTTACTTTATTTTTCTAGCAATACCTTCACAGTCAATTAGACAAAATCTTGTTGAACTAAGAAGTAAAACTAATTTTAATAATCCAGTTTTTATTATTTGTAGTAAAGGAGTCGAGCAAAGAACAGATCAGCTTATGAGCGAAGTTGTTTTAGATATATTCCCAAAAAGCAAAATAGTTATTCTCTCTGGACCAAACTTTTCCTCAGAACTAATCGGAAACAAACCTTCAGCTACAGTTTTATCATCATTGAATAAAAAATCATTGTTAGAAGTATCTGAGCTTTTTTCTTTAGAAAAGCTCAGAGTATACTTTAACAATGATATAATTGGAACACAATTGGGTGGTGCAATGAAAAATGTAATTGCTATTGCTTGTGGGTTTGCAAGAGGTAAAAATCTTGGAGAAAACGCTAAAGCTGCTATAATTACAAGAGGAATATCGGAAATAGTAAAATTAGGTGTTAAAATGGGAGCAAAAAGAAAAACATTTTACGGTTTATCAGGAATTGGTGATCTTACACTTACGTGTTCTTCTTTGAAGTCAAGAAATACAAAATTTGGTTACGATCTAGCAAAGGGAGATAAGCTTGATAACTTAAAAGAGGACTGTACATTAGAGGGATTCGAATCGTGTGAAAGTATTTGCAAACTAGGTCAAAAATATGAGGTTGAATTGCCATTATGTAATTCTGTAAAAAAACTAATAAATGGAGCAAACGCTCAATTGGTTATTTCTAGCCTTTTATCAAGACCACTTCAATTTGAAAACTAATGGCCTACCTAATAACTTGTACAGATAAAGAAAATTCAATTGATTTGAGACTTTCAACAAGAGAAAAACACATCAAATATTTAAAAAAAATAAAAAAAAAATTAATCCTTGCCGGGCCTATTTTGGATAAAAACGATAACCCTGTGGGTACTGTTCTAATTGTTGATTTTGATGAGCTAACTGCTGTAAAAAAGTTTTTAAATGACGATCCTTACTCGAAAGTTAATCTTTTTAAAGAAGTAAACATAATAAGATTTAAAAAAGTTTTATAAAATTCCTTTTAATTGAAAAATTAACGTTGACCATATACATATCGCAGAGTTAGAATTCATTTAGTAAATTTTAATAAATGAAAAATATAATAGTAAATAAAACTAACCATAAAAGTTTGTCTTTTGACGATTATAAGAAAGAATATTTAAGATCAATCAATAATCCTGAAGACTTTTGGACAGAAAAAGCAAATTCAATAACTTGGATGAAAAAGTTTACCAAAACTAGAGAAAGTTCATTCGAAAAAGACATAAGTATTAAATGGTTCGCCGATGGCACATTAAATGTAAGTTTTAACTGTTTAGATAGGCATCTTAAAGTCAGAGGTGACAAAACTGCTATTATTTGGGAATCAGATGATCCAAATATTTCAAAAGAAATAACTTATAGAGAGCTTTATGAAGAAGTTTGTAAATTCTCAAATGGACTAAAATCTATTGGTGTGAAAAAGGGAGATAGGATAACCATCTATATGCCAATGATACCAGAAGCAGCAGTAGCAATGTTATCTTGCGCCAGGTTGGGGGCTATACACTCTGTTGTTTTTGGAGGTTTTGCTCCTGAATCATTAAGAAATAGACTCGATGATTGTAGCTCTACATTTATTATAACCGCAAATGAGGGTATAAGAGGTGGGAAGAAAATTTCATTATTAGCAAATGTGAAAGAGGCCTTGAAAGGTTATAAAAAAATAAAAAAAAATATTGTTGTAAAAAGAACAACCAGCGAGGATCATTTTGAAAATAGAAATGATATTTGGTATCATGAACTTATTGCCAACCAATCAAACGAATGTAAACCTGTTGAACAAAATTCTGAAGACCCTTTATTTATTTTATATACCTCAGGATCAACAGGTAAGCCAAAGGGAGTGCTCCATTCCAGTGCTGGTTATCTTCTTCACGCCTCATTGAGTCACAAAGTTATCTTCAACCTTCAGGAGGAAGATATTTATTGGTGCACAGCAGATGTTGGTTGGGTAACTGGTCATTCTTATATTGTTTATGGACCTTTGTGTAATGGTGGAACAACATTGATGTTCGAGGGCATCCCTACTTACCCAACAGCTGCAAGGTTCTGGGAAGTAATAGATAAATTTAAAGTCAATATTTTTTATACCGCTCCAACTGCAATCAGAGCTTTAATGGGATTGGGAGATGATTTTGTAAAGAAAACAAACAGGTCCTCATTAAGAATCCTTGGAACAGTAGGTGAACCAATAAATCCAGAGGCTTGGAAGTGGTATTATGATATAGTTGGAGAAGGAAGATGTCCTGTAATAGACACATGGTGGCAAACTGAAACTGGTGCAGCTTTGATTTCTCCAATAACAGGAACGACTCCCCTAAAACCTGGATCAGCTACTTTGCCTTTTTACGGTGTAGAGCCAATAATAGTCGACAATGAAGGAATAGTACTTGAAGGTGCTTGTGAAGGCAATTTATGCATTAATTCATCATGGCCAGGAATGATGAGAACAGTTTATAACGATCACAAAAGATTTATTGACACATATTTTTCTTCTTTCAAAGGTAAATATTTTACAGGCGATGGTTGTAAGAGAGATGAAGATGGATACTACTGGATTACAGGGAGGGTTGATGATGTTATTAATGTTTCAGGTCATAGACTAGGAACTGCTGAGGTTGAAAGTGCATTGGTTTTACACGAAAAAGTTTCAGAGGCAGCAGTTGTGGGCTATCCCCATGACATTAAGGGTCAAGGAATTTACGCCTATATTACACTAATGAAAGGACAAGAATATACTGATCAGTTAAAAAAAGAACTTGTTTCATGGGTAAGGTCAGTTATTGGACCTATTGCCTCACCTGATATAATTCAGTGGGCGCCAAATCTACCAAAAACCAGATCAGGGAAAATTATGAGAAGAATATTAAGGAAGGTGGCGTCGAAAGAAGAAGAAGCAATTGGAGATGTCTCGACTCTGAATGAACCAGAAGTTGTTGAAGAATTAATTAAGAATAGAGTTGATTAACAGATTAAAAGTCATAACAAATACCTTTTTTTTCCCAATCACCATATCTCGTTGGTTCAGGTCCAGTTGGACCACCAATTTCTTTTTCTTTTTGCGATTTAAGGTTTTTGCTTTTTTTTTGTTTAATATTTTTATTCATGATAATAATCTAATTAATAATTTTACTCTTTCTATAAATAATTGTTTAACACAAGAGAAATAGCAACTCAAATACTAACTGATATTTATTTAAAATTTGAGTTTTTTGAAACTGCAGTTCTTTTAAGTAAAAACTTTAGTAGGCTGAATCAAAGGGACAAAGCATTTGTTAGATATTTAGTTCTCAACACTTTGAGAAGGAATGGACAAATAGATAAAGTACTAAATGACTATGTAAAAATTCCAATTAAAAAAAAAAATTTTTATATTTTGAATTTATTAAGATTATCAATTTGTCAAATTCTTTTTTTAGATATAAAAGAATATTCCATTGTAAATACTGCCGTAGAAATATCTAAAAACTATAAAGTTGACAAATTTGTGAACGGTCTCCTTAGAAACGTTTGCAGAAATAAATACAAGATTCTTCAAAGTTTAGATCATACAAACAATATTCCACATTGGATCAAAAATGACATAATTCAAAATTTAGGCAAAGAAACTTTAGAAAAAATATCTAAAAGGGTAGTAAATGAACCAAATCTGAATATCAAAATTAAAGCTAGTTGTTTAAAAAAAAAGAATTGGGAAAAACTTCTTAATGGTAAATTTATTTTAGATGATCTCTTAAAAACTCAGAATGATGGTTTGATTGAAAAAAAACCCTTTTTTAACGAAGGCAATTGGTGGGTTCAAAATATCTCTTCCACTTTGCCTGTTAAATTAATCTCAAGAATATTTAATGATTTTGATAAATCAAAAATATCAGTTCTTGATGTTGGTGCTGCACCGGGTGGTAAAACATTTCAGTTAATCGAAGAAAATTTTAATGTAAAATCTTTAGAAATATCACAAAGAAGAATAAGAAGATTAAAAAAAAATTTACAAAGGCTTAAATTTGATACAGATATTATTTGTGAGGACTTTTTAAATTACCAATGCTCAGATTTATTCGATTGTATTTTAATTGATGCACCATGCAGTGCATCAGGTTTGATGCAAAAAAAACCAGAAATATTGATCAGAAACAAGGAAAAAAACATAGAAAAGTTGATTGATAAACAACAAATGATGCTTAAAAAATCAGCACAATTTTTGAAAATTGGTGGTTATATTGTTTACTGTGTTTGCTCAATACATTCAAGTGAGGGCTCATCCCAGATTGAAACTTTTTTAAGAGAAAATAAAAATTTTAAAATTGTTGAATTCAAAAACATTGTAAGTAATTTTGGAAAATTTTTAAAAAAAGGTATGTTAACTATCATCCCAGAAGATTTCGGTTGTAATGCAGAAGCGGATGGATTTTTTATTTCTATTTTAAAACGAATTAAATAAAGCAGATGAAAAGTATATTAAGAAATTTTCAATTATCTCTTTTTTTCAAAAACACCCTGTACAATAAGATCTTTAATCAAGGTATTGATGGCAAAATACAATATAATCCTGAAAGTCTTTGGAAAGGAAATAAATTTGAAGGATCACGAATAATAGACGGTTTTCTTAACTTTCAAAAAGAAAGTGTATTTATAAATAACAATGTTTGGGATAAAAATTATGGAAGTATTGCATGGAATTGTTATCTTCACAGCTTCATGTGGATTAAAGATGTAAGAGCAGTGGGTACCGATGAAGCCAGGATTTTTCTAAGACAGAAGATTTTATCATGGATTGATCAATCTGATTATTCGAGCCAACAAATTTGGGATGTAGAAGTTTTATCAAAAAGAATTTTCTATCTACTTACCAACCTATCTTTTTTCTTCGAAACAGCAAATGAGAGTTTTCAAAAAAAGTTTGCAGAAAATATTAACAAGCAAAGTATCTTATTATTAAAAAAAATAAAACAAGTAAAAAACCTAAAAAATAAAATTTTCATTTCAAAATCTTTACTTCTCGCTTCTTTATGTTTTAAAAACTTAGAAAAAAAATTTGATTACTCAGTCAAACTTTTACAAAAAACAATTGAAATTACTATAAAAGACGGGATGCATTACTTAAGATCTCCCAGTGAACATTTTTATTTTCTTTGTTCAATATTAGACATTAAAAATTTTTTCGGAAACCTAAACAAAGAATTACCAAATGGTTTAAATGAAACAATAAAAGAAATGACATTAATACTTGATTTTTTCAGAATAGGAGATGGTCATTTAGCAATCTTTAACAAATATGACTTTATTGATTCAAATAAAATTTATAATCTTCAGAAAAAAATTGGTCACAAATATAGACTTCCTAGTGTCACAGAATGCTCTGGTTTTAATAGAGTGTCAAAAAATAAATTAATATTCATAATGGATTGTGGAAGTCCCTCGACGGAAAAAACCCAAGCTGGTTCTCTCTCATTTGAGTTGTCATATTTATCAGAAAAAATTGTTGTTAATTGTGGCTCACCTTTCGTTAATAATAGAGAGTGGGATGATGCTATGAGATCAACAGCAGCTCATAGCACTTTAAATATAAATGAAATAAATTCATCTGATATTTTCTTTGACAAAGAAACAACTTCAAGAATTGCGAGAGTTTTCTCTGAAAAATTCAATAAAAATGAAAATGTATGGATAAATTCTTATCATGAGGGTTACAAAGATATTTTTAGTATTATTCATAAAAGACTGATTCATATTGATCTTAAAAACTTTGTTATTAGAGGTGAAGATTCATTTGATCATATTAAAACAAATCAAAAATATAAAAATCTTCAATATTTTTTAAGGTTTCATATTCATCCTAGTATTAAACTGAATGTAACTACTAGTAAAAAAAAAGTTGTTTTAAAATTACGGAATAATCAGGGATGGGAATTTATATGTTCGGAACCAAAAATTGAAATTCATGATGGCATTTATTTAGGAGAGAATAAAATAGTACAGCCTAATTACCATATCTTGATAAAAGACCACATTTTTCCAAAAACTAAAATTAATTGGTTATTTAGGCTTTTAACATAATACTTTAGAGTGACCAGTAATTTAAGTTTTTATCTTTTTTAGAGCTCACCTTACCTTTAATATCAAAAAAAATACCACCGGATTTAAGAAAATTCTTTATAAAATCCATCCTCTGAAGATAGAATTTATGAGGCACTGCCAAAATAAACGCATCAAAACTATTATTTTTAATTTTTTTTAAGTTTACTAACTGCAAATCATCAGATTTCGCATATGGATCGTGAAGTTTTATAGTATGTTGTTTATTCTTCAAAAATGAAATAATTTCAAAAGATTTAGAGTTTCTTAAGTCTGGTACATCCTCTTTAAAAGTCAAACCTAAGAATAATATTTTAGATTTTCTTTTCAATTTTTCATCTATCCTTTTTGCAATAAAAGTTGGCATTTCGTTGTTTGTTTTTCTCCCTGACAAAATAACTTTTGGATCTATTTTTAACTTTGATGATTTATGCGCTAGATAATAAGGATCCACGCCTATGCAATGACCACCGACAAGGCCTGGTTGAAATTTTAAGAAATTCCATTTTGTTGAAGATGCATTCAAAACATCATAAACGCTAATATTTAACTTGTTACATATTTTTGCTACCTCATTAACAAAAGCGATATTTATGTCTCTCTGAGAATTTTCAATTACTTTAGAAGCCTCAGCCACTTTAATATTCTTTGCTAAAAAAACTTTACCTTTAGTGAGTTTTGAATAAATTTCTAAAAGCACTTTTTCTACCATTTTATTTTGACCTGATACTACTTTGTCTATTTTATCTATAGTATGAACTTTGTCGCCAGGATTGACTCTTTCAGGAGAATATCCCAGAAAAAAATCTTTTCCCGACTTTAAATTTTTATTGTTCTTTTCAAGTATTGGAGCACAAATTTCTTCAGTAGCACCTGGATACACTGTGCTTTCAAACACAACGATATCATTCTTTTTCAACAATTTTGATATAGTTTTGCAAACATCTTTTAGTGGTTTAAAGTCAGGTTCACAATTTTCAGTTATGGGTGTTGGCACTGTTGCGATAAAAACATTACAGTTCTTAAGATCTTTAAAATTATTAGTAATAATCAATTTTCTCTTTAAACAACTTTTGAGCTTAGTTTCTTTCACCTCCAATGTTTTATCAATTCCCTTGAGAAGTTGACTAACCCTATCCAAACTGATATCAAAACCTATTGTCTTATAAGATGAACATAACCCAACAGCTAGTGGTAACCCAACGTATCCTAAACCAAGTACTGCAATTTTCTTTTCTTTTATCACTAATGAATAATATAATAGATTCTAATTAATTATGAGTTTTATAATAATTTTAGCTTTATATCCACTAACTTCTGCATTATTAAGCTGGGCATTAAAATTTCTCAAAAATCCAATGTTTTTAGATGTTCCAACTGAAAGAAGTAATCATCAGACACCAAAGCCTCGAGGGGCGGGTATTATTTTGATACCACTTATTTTATTTTCAACATCAGTCATTTTTTTATTAGAAAATACACTTAATAATAATTGGAAAATTATTTTTGGATTCTGCTTACTTCTTTCAATTGTTTCTTTATTGGATGACATGAAAAATATTAGTGCAAAAATCAGATTAACATTTCAAATATTTTGTGTGTTTTCTTCGTTGTATCTTTTTAAGGATCAATTGAATATTTTTATAAGATCATCTGAGTTTTTGATTATTTTTAACGGAATAGAATCTTTAGGACTAGGTTTTGTCTTTTGTTTTCTGGTTATGCTATGGGTATGGATCATTAATATGTTTAATTTTATGGATGGTATGGACGGAATAACTTCCGTTCAGATAAGTTCTTTATCTATTTTAACAAACTTTCTTGCTATTCTAGGGCTTATTGAAGAATCTTTTGTTTATTTTAGTTTGATTCTTCTGACAATATCATTTGCATTTTACTCAGTTAACAAACCACCTTCTAAAATTTTTTTAGGGGATGTTGGATCGATCCCGCTCGGTTTTATCGCAGGGTTTATAGTTATATATAATATGATAATGTATAATTTGGTTTTCCCATTTCTAATCATTATGCTTTATTATCTGCTAGATTCTATTGCGACAATAATTTTAAGATTTGTAAAAAAAGAAAATGTTTTTCAGGCTCACAGCAGTCACTTTTATCAAAAAATTTTGAGGAAAGGTTACAGTCACGAGTATGTTTTAAAGAAGATAATTTATTTACATTCAATTCTATTAATACTGGCCATCCTTTCTTATTATTATCCTGTAAGCTCATTGATCCTTGCCTTTTTGTGTACTTCTTCATTATTAATTTTCTTTAATTCAAGGAAATTTTTATGAATATTAGAATTTTAATTACAATTTTACATGATCTCATATTTTTTGGAGTCTCATTTTTCCTATCTTTGTGGATTAGATTGGATCTGGACAGTGCTTTAATTCTTTGCAGAGAATTATGGTGGTTTCTAATTTTTTTTTCATTTACTAATATTTTCCTACTTAAGTATATGGGTCTTTATCACGGGATTTGGAGGTATGCGTCCATTCATGAAATAAAATCTATTATTAAGAGTGTTTCTGTTTCAATTTTGCTATTACTTGGTATTTTTTTTCTTGTATTTAGATTGGAAGATATACCTCGGTCCTTTCCAATTCTATTATTCATTATCTCAATTTTTAGCGTTACTAGTCCAAGAGTTTTCTATAGGATTATGAAAGATTATTTGAAAAAAAATAATCTAAAAAAAGTTCCAATTTTAGTTGTGGGAGACAGTCCTACAACAGAAAATTTTATAAGATTTTCTAAGCAAGACGATAATTCTCTTTATGAAGTTGTTGGGATCATTAGTTTTAAAGAGTCCTCAATTGGAAGAAGGATTCACAATATACCCATTCTTGGCTCCACTAATAAACTAGAGTCCATAAATGAAAGTCTAAAGAAAATAAAAAAGTCACCACAAAGAATTATCATTTCAGATTCCAAAGTTAAATCTGAAACTCTTGAATCACTTTACATTTTTTCAAAACGAAATGGACTGGCCATTGGGATGCTTCCAAGCATATCAGAAATTTCGATTAAGGACCAAGGTCAATTCATACCCAAACCAATTGTCATCGAAGATATTTTAGGAAGAAAACAAAAAGTGAATGATCCAAAGCTTCTGGAGGGTATTGAAGGAAAAATAATTTTAGTTACAGGTGCTGGTGGAAGTATTGGAAGTGAATTATGTAGACAAATTCACAGATTAAAACCAAAGTTATTAATTTTACTTGAGCAAAATGAATATAACCTTTTCAAAATTTCATCACAACTCAAAGAAAATATTTTTCCAAGTCTTACGGATATAAAAGATTTTAGTAAAATGGAGGAGATTCTAAGAAGATTCAAACCTGACTATATTTTCCACACAGCTGCATTAAAGCACATTACATTTGTTGAAACGGATCCCATAGAAGCTCTTCACACAAATTTTTTAGCTACTGTCAAACTTTGTCAACTTTGTAAATTTTTAAAAATAAAAAAGATGGTTTTTATTTCTACTGACAAAGCTGTAAATCCCACAAATATAATGGGGGCATCGAAGAGACTTTGTGAGAAATATATTCAAAAAGTTGCTTCTATAGAAAAGGATACACTTTTTACAATAGTTCGATTTGGAAATGTTCTAGGTTCAACAGGTTCAGTTGTTCCAGTTTTTGAAAAACAAATAAGTGAAGGCGGTCCAGTAAAAATTACACATCCAAAAATTAGAAGATTTTTCATGACTATTAGAGAGGCTGTTGAACTAGTGTTAATTTCTTCTCAACTTAAAGTATCTGACAATGGAGAAATATTTATACTAGAGATGGGTGACCCAATTTATATTAAAGACCTTGCAAAAAAAATGATAATACTATCAGGAGCAGATGAAAAAAATATTAAAATTGAATTTACTGGACTTAGGAAAGGTGAAAAAATAGATGAAGAACTTTTTTTTAAGAGTGAAAAGATTAATAAGACTCACGTCAAAGGAATTTTATCGACAACAAGTAAACTCTTTACTCCAAAAAATTCTGATTTCGATACATTAATAAACCTTATAACAAACAAAAGGAATGAAAACTCTTTAGAAATTTTTGAAAAAATGCTTCCTGAATATAAAAAAGAATGACAAAAATAGAGATTAAAAGAGCAATTGTTTCTGTGCATGATAAGAGTTTTTTGAGCCTTTTAGCAGACTATTTTATTAAGTACAAAATTGACGTTTTAAGCACAGGTGGTACTGCTCGCTTTTTAAAAAATTATAGTGCTAAATTAAAAATTATTGAAATCTCAGAATTTACAAATTTTAGTGAAATTTTAGATGGAAGAGTTAAGTCCCTCCACCCAAAAATTCACTCAGGTATATTAGCAAAAAAAAAGGATAGGAATCATATGAAAGAATTAAAAAAAATAAAAACACCTTTTATTGATTTAGTAGTCGTGAATTTGTATCCATTTGAAAAAGTAGTGAACAACAAAAAGTCAGGAAAACAAAAATGCATTGAAAATATTGACATTGGTGGGCCTACATTAATCAGAGGTGCAGCAAAAAATTACGATAATGTAACTGTCCTCACCGACCCAAACCAATATAATTCTTTTTTAGAAATTGTTGATAAAAATCATAACCAAATACCAAAAAGTTTTAGGGAATACTGTGCAATAGTTGCATTTGAAAAGACATCTTATTACGACGGAGTAATTTCGAATTGGTTTAACAAAGATAACCCAAATTTTTGCAATGAAAAAATTTCATTAACTTTTAATAAGATTTCTCAGCTTAGATACGGTGAAAATCCTCATCAAAAAGCTGCGTTATTTAACTTAAAAGAAAATCCCTTGATTAAAATTTCTGGAAAAGATTTATCTTTTAATAACATTTATGATTTAGAAGTTGCTATGGAGTTAGCACAACAATTCCAAGAATCTTCATGTGTAATTTTAAAACACGGCAACCCCTGTGGAGTCGCTCTAGATAGAAAGCAACATATAGCCTTTGATAAAGCGCTCAATTGTGATAAAATTAGCGCATTTGGAGGTATAGTAGCATTTAACAAAAAGCTCACTTCACAAGCTGCCAAAAAAATTAAAAACTTATTTATTGAAGTTGTGATTGCTCCAGATTTTTCATTGGAGTCCAAAAATATCCTTAGTACAAAAAAGAACCTTATTTTAATTCAATATAATGCAACCAATAGTCAAACTTCACTTCATCTAAAAACAACTAGGAATTTTTTACTTCTACAAAATAAAGATAATAAAGTTATCAATAAGAAAGATTTAATAATTAAAACCAAAATCGTCCCTTCTGATAAAGAAAAAAAGGATATGATTTTTAGTTTTATAATTTCCAAATACCTAAATTCTAATGCCATTGTTTTAGCTCAAAATCAGGCAACTGTCGGTATTGGTGTAGGGCAAATGAACCGTCTTGAAGCTGCAAAACAAGCTATAAAACAGATGAAATCTAATTTCAAAAAATATAATCCAGTTCTTGCATCAGACGGTTTTTTTCCTTTCTCTGATATTGTTAAATTATGCTCAAGAAATAATATCAAAGGCATAATCCAACCTGGCGGCTCAAAAAATGATAAAGAAGTAATAGATGTTGCAAATGAAAATAAAATTTCTTTGGTTTTAACAGGGATTAGGCACTTTAAACATTAAATTTAGAATATAATTTTAAAAATGGAATTAGTGATAAAAATAAAAAAATTGGAATTACTATTATTCCAAATCTAATTGAATCGGTAAGTTGTATTGTGAGCCCTACTAAAAATGGGCCAAGTATAGAGCACAAATTTCCAAACATTGAATACAAACTAAAAGCCGCCATCTGATTTTGAGCGTTTATCTTTTGCACCAAAAAACTTCTACTTGAAGCCTGAATTGGGCCAATGAAAAAACCTACAAGGAGTGCAATTACCCAAAAACTATAATAACTCTCAGTAAAATAAAGAATAAGTGTTAAAATTAACAAACCTGAAATACAAATTTTCACAGCATTGAGTGATCCCATTTTATCCTCAACACTACCAATAACTAAACAACCTATTATTCCAAAAAAATTAATCGAGACGCCTAGGAATAAGATTTCAGATTCAGAGAGTCCAAAGATAAATGCTGCAATCATGCTAGCAAATGCAAAAATAGAAACCACCGCGTTATTAAAAAAAAAATAGCTAATTAAGAAATTCGATATACCTCTAGATCTAACGTTTTTTATCAATTCTAAAATATTTGGTGATTTAAAGTGAACCTCTTTCATAACATTAAATAACGAAAATCCATATAACGCCGACCATATGGCAACAAAAGGACCAATTAATAAAAAAACCTTAATATTAAAAATTTTAAAACTTTCATCAGAGAACTTTAATAACATGAATACGAGGAACAACGATGCCAATCCACCTAAATATCCAAATGCCCAACCCAAGTTTGATAATGCTCCTGTAGTATTTTTTTTTCTAATTTTGGACAGTGAAAGGTTATAAAATAAATTTACTATTTCAAACGAAACAAAACTAATTACAATAAAGAAAAGTGGAAGGAATTGATTTGACCCCTTGTCAAAAAAGAAAAGTCCAAAAGTAAAAAAAATCATTAAATAGAAAAAAAACTTAAAAAAACCAATTTTAATATTTCGAAAGAAATTTCTCCCGCTTATAAGAATGAAAGATAATAACAAAAAACATAGTATGCTTGCTGCAGACAAAGCAAACCCCCAAAGACTTGTTCCCACATTAGGATCAGAAGAGATTGTTTTTGCGTAAAAAGCTCCATAGAAAAAAGTAAGAATTAATGTTGGGTAACTCGAAATTCCAAAATCAAATAAACACCATGATCTAATCTTTTTTGAATTTAGTAATGAAAACATTCAAACTCCGTAAAATTTTAGTTACACAGACCATTTCTTAAAACACACGGAGCAACTGTTATTGATTGATCTGGAGTAGAAATACTGATTTTCTCGGCTACAGCGGGAACACTTCTGTGTGAGGTTTTTGTTGGCAAAAGAATCAAATTTTTACCTGAACGTCCTTTTTTTAAAATTTCTCTTATCCTTTGGGCGAAGGTTAATTTATGTTTTAAGGTCAACAAGAAACTTCCACCAGAAAATGTATAGTTCGAAGCTGATCCGGTTCCATCACTAAAAGATAAAGTGCCCAGAGAAATATTTTGAGTAGTTCCTGAAATATTCCTTTGAATGCTACCTTGTCCAGTTAAAGTTAACGACTCGTTATTAGCAGTTGTGATAGTCAATTCTTCTGCTAGTACGATTAAAGATGGGTTGTCCACAGCAACTCGAGATCCAAAGAGATTAACTGGTCTTTTAGTTACATTCATAGAAGCCCCTGTTATTGAATAATTTGGATGAGCTGAAGTTAATGATCCAATATTAACAGACTTTGATCCAACCCCAGGAGACCCGATTGTACCTGAACCAGAAATAGTTATTGTGTCGGAACCAACAGTATTGGTGAAAGAATCAAATATGTTACCATTTACAATATTTGTCCCATCGTAAAATCTACTGCCAGAGGCTGATGTTGTACGTGCTGTTACGTCAATTGAATGGTTTCCGCCATCCAAAGTATAATTCGAAGCAGATCCACTTCCGTTTCCTAATGAAAGAGTTCCAATACTTGTAATGTTTTTTCCTACTCCTACATTTTTATTTTGCATTTGACCATTTCCACTCAGTGTTAATGTCTGTCCCCCTACAGTATTAGAGATTCCATTAGATTGTAGACCTGAAGCAGGTGCATCTAAAGTTCCGTCATAAATTTTTTCGATACTTAGATCAACGGGACGTTTTGTAATACTTAAAGAAATTGTTCCCATGGTGTAGTTGGTAGCGCTTCCATTCGCGCTAACAAGATTTAGTGTGTTTTGAGTAACTGTTTTATTACTTCCAACATTTGCATCAGTTACACTTCCTTGACCAGATAGTGTAATGATTTCAGAACCTACTCCAGTTGTTATAACTAGGTCAGAACCATTTACAGTTGTTGTATTGTCATACACTCTCGAGCCAGTAACATTCAACTGACGCGAGTTTATTGCGAATGTTCCACTTGATAATGAATAATTCGAAGCTAACCCCGTTCCATCTTGCAATTGAAGTGTTCCAAGTACAATTGTTTTTCCAGTCCCAGAAATTGCGGTAGAGACACTTCCTGAACCTGTGATTCCAAGGGTCTCTCCAGCAGAGGTATTATTAAAAATTGAAATGTCTGAACCATTTACAGTTGTTGTTCCATCATAAAATCTTGAGCCACTAATTGTTATTGGTCTTTTTGTTACACTCATGGTTTGTGTTCCTCCTGACAATGTATAATTAGCAGCTAAACCTCCATTAGTTCCATCACTAATTGTAAGACCACTTACATTTGTTAACGTTTTTAAATCTCCAACGTTAGCATTTCCTAAGTCACCATTTCCTGATAACCCAATTGTTTCCGAACCAACCAAATTATTGATTGTTGTTAAGTCAGATGAGGCGGCAGTAGCAGAAGAATCGTAGATTCTTGTACCAGTTAAATCTAATGGACGTTTCGTAATATCTAAAGTTGCAGAGGTTAAATTATAATTACTTGAGGCTGCAGTTCCATTCGCTAATGCTATGCTTCCAAGCGATATTGACTGCCCAGACGCCACATTTTTAGAAGCAACACTTCCAGATCCTGTTAGATTTAAATTTTCCCCACTTACCAAATTGCTGAAGGTTGAGGTGAAGTTTGAAGTATTTGCATCTGTTGTTCCATCATAGTGTCTAGTACCCACAAAAGTTACATCTCTTGCGTTAATATCAAAAGACCCTGATAATAGTTCATAGTTGGAAGCCAACCCGGAATTATCGGCTAATGCGAGTGAACCCAATGATATAGCCTTATTTGTTCCAACTGCAGCAGAATCAACAGTTCCAGATCCATTTAAATTCAGAGTTTCACCACCAGCCCTATTACTGATAGTTGAAATAGAAGAGTTTTGTACAGTTGTAGATCCATCATAGATTTTTGAGCCTGAAATTGTTATAGGTCTTTTAGTAACATTAACTGTGTGTGTTCCCCCAGATAATGAGTAGTTTGATGCTAACCCACCATTTGATCCATCGCCCAACGACAGTCCACTAACATTTGTAAGTGCTATCGAATCTGCAACATTTTTATTACCTATAACTCCGCTTCCCGAAAGGATAATTGTTTCAGAACCAACCAAATTAGTCATGGTTGATAAATCAGATGCTGATACCGACGTTGTTGAGTCATATACTCGTGAACCTGATAAACTTAATGGGCGAGCTGTTATGGTAAGTGTACTCGAAGTTAAATTATAATTACTAGCAGCACCTGAACCATCAAGGAGACTAAGGTTTGTGACTGTTACGGCTTTTCCTGAACCAACATTCTTATTTGAAACTGTTCCTGTTCCTGTTTGTGATAGAATTTCAGAACCTACTAAATTACTGTAAGTGAATGTTGTTGAAACACTAGCACCATCCAAAATATTTGATCCATCATATTCTCTACTTGCGACAAGAGTTATAGGCCTTTGAGTTATATTCATCAAATGAGTGCCTCCATCAAGAGTATAGTTACTTGCTGAACCTGAGTTATCTGATAAAGAAAGTGTATTTTTAGCTACATTTTTTGAATTACCAACTGCAGCTGATAACAAAGTTCCAGAACCAGATAAATTTAAAGTTTCAGAACCAACTAAGTTTGATAAAGATAAATCTGAAGCATTTGCAGTTATTGATCCATCGTAAATTCTTGTGCCTGAAGAATTCAGTATCCTCGGAGTAATTTCAAATGTTGTGGTGAAATTACTCAAGGTATAGTTCCCTGCGCCAGGGCCAGTAAGAGCAAGGGATCCCTCAGACACAGTTTTATTAGCACCAACATTTTCATCTGCAACTGTGCCAGCACCCGTTAAACTTACAGTTTCTCCACTAACCAAATTGGTTAAAGTAAGATCAGAACTATCTACAGTTTTTGTGCCATCATATTGCCTGCTTCCAGTAACATTCACTGATAATTGAGATATATCTAATGTGTGGGATCCGCCTGTTAATTTATAATTTGAGGACTTTCCTCCAGAACCATCCGAAATAGAGAGACTTCCAAGGGTAATTGCTTTATTCATTTCAACTGTTGCATTTGGGACTGTACCTGAACCAGATAGTGTTAAATTTTCACCACTTACTAAGTTGCTTATACTTAAATCTGCGCTTGAAGCATTGTTAGTCCCGTCAAAAGCTCTTACCCCACTTAAACCAATCACACGTTCTGTGACATTTACGGTGGCAGCGGATAATGTGTAGTTTGAACCAACACCTGAACTGTTGTCTATTGTTAAGCCTGATGTGTTAACTGTTTTTCCAGTTCCAACGTCAGCAGAAGATATTGTGCCAGTTCCTGAAAGTGATAATGTATCCGATCCAGCCAGATTCGAAAAGCTTGTAAAGTTGCTTGAAGCAACATTTGTTGTCCCGTCATATGTTTTTGTTCCTGAAACTGTTGTTGATCTTGGAACAATTGTCATAGTTAGCGTTCCATTTGTTAAAGTATAATTTGTTGCTATTCCAGAACCATCTGATATTGCCAACGTGTTTGTATTTACAATTGTCCTACTACCTGCAGCTGGAGAATCTAATACGCCACTTCCTGTTAACCCAAGTGTCTCTCCAGAAACAATATTTGTAAAACTAAGGTCTGATCCAGAAGCTGTCCTTGTTGAATCATAAGCTCTTGAGCCAGATAAATTTAATGGACGTTGCGTAATATTAGAACTTGCTGAAACTATTGAATAGTTGTTTGCTTGTCCAGAATTGTCAACCAATGAAAGCCCTGAAGTCGACAAAGTTTTGGCATTTCCTACATTTGCTGATGAAACAGTTCCAGATCCTGAAACAGATAACGTTTCAGACCCTACTATGTTGGTGAAAGTCGTAATTTGACTGCCTTGAATCGTTGTATTACCGTCGTAAATTTTTGAACCAACAAGTGTTAATGGTCTTTGAGTTATATCAAAATTTGCACTTGAAATGCTATAATTACTGGCACTCCCGGTTCCATTCGCAAGAGCTAAAGTTCCAAGTGTCACTGTTTTGCCTGCACCAACATTCGAAGAACTTACAGAACCACTTCCTGAAACAGATAGCGTTTCAGAACCAACCAAATTTGACAAAGTTGTCAAGTTGGAACCGTCCACAGTTGTATTTCCGTCATAAATCTTATTTCCAGATACCACAACTGGACGTTGTGTAACATTAATTTCAAGAGTTCCATTTAGAGTATAATTAGCAGCGGCACCGATGTTATCAGACAAAGTGAAGTTTACATCTGTTACACTCTTGTTATCACCGACGGCACTAGTGGTAATTGTCCCAGATCCAGACAAGTTAAGTGTTTCAGAACCTATGAGTCCTGTTAATGATAAATTTGATGATGATACTGATGTGTTCCCGTCGTAAACTTTTGATCCATTAAATCCTATAGATTTTTTGCTAATTGTTGCACTGTGGGATCCTCCTAGGAGTGTATAATTTGAAATTATTCCTCCATTACTCCCGTCTGAAAGCAACAGCGCAGTCGTATTAATTGACGCTGATCCATAAGTTGAAGCATTTGGTGAAGAGGTCGAAACCGAGCCAGATTTATTTAAAGTCTCTGACCCTATTAGGCCGTCCAAACTAATATTTCCAGAAGAGACTGTGGTTGACCCGTCATAGGCCCTTGTTCCAGAAATACTTAATATTTTATTATTGATGGTAAATGTCCCTGTACTTAAAGAATAGTTAGAGGCATTTGAAGTGTTGTCCGCCAAACTCAGGCCAGTTGTATTTATTGCTTTTCCAGCTCCTACATTCTTATCAGTTACTGAACCTGTTCCTGCAATTGATATAGACTCTCCTGAAACCTGACCAATTAACGTTAAATCAGAGCTTGCAACGTTGGTTGTGCCATCGTATTGTCTTGAACCCGAGAGTGTTATTGGCTTTGTGGTAATATCAAATGATCCGGAATCCAGAGTGTAATTAGAAGCCAAACCGATAGTTCCGCTGGTTCCATCAGATATTCCCAATGTATTAAGAGTGATAGATTTATTTGTTCCAACCGATGGTAGCGAAACACTTCCCTCTCCGCTAATTGTAAGTGTTTCTCCGCCGGCTGTGTTAACTGTATCAATTTGGCTGGCTAAAACCGTTCCCGTCCCATCATACACTTTTTCTCCACTTATAGTTAGATTTCGAGGAGTTATCGCAAAGCTTGTTGTTCCAATTGTATAGTTGGATGCAGAATGTGAACCGTCGGAAAGGGATAGACCAGATATGTCAATCGTTTTACCAGATCCGACATTTTTATCAGTTACTGAACCTGTTCCTGTGATTGAAATTGATTCACCTGTAACTTCTCCAGTAACTTCTAAATCTGAACTACTAACTGTGGTAGTGGCATCATAAATTTTTTGACCGCCCACACTTACCCACTTTTGACTTATGTCAAATGTCCCTGTTGTCAAATTATAGTTGCTCGCTAATCCACCGCCAGAACCGTCGGCTATTGCAATAGATCCTAACGTTATAGATTGGTTGTTTTGTACATTAGCCGATGAAACTGTTCCGCTTCCTGAAAATGCAAGTGTTTCTCCACTTGTAGTATCGTTGGTTACCAAATCAGATGAACTTACCGTTGTAGTGCCGTCATAAACTCGAGACCCTGAAAATGTTATGTCTTTTTTAGTTACATTGAACGTATGTGTTCCTCCGTCTAATTTATAATTAGATGATAAGCCAGGCGTCCCTCCTGATCCGTTTCCTAAAGTTAAACCAGATACATCTAATGTTTTTCCATTTGCAACATTTTTGTCACTTATAGTTCCATTACCAGTTAATGTTAAGTTTTCTCCTCCTTGAAGGTTGTTCAATGATAAGTCAGCCGGAAGAGTATTTGTTGAACCATCGTATTGTCGCGTACCATTAATCGAAATAACGGCTTTATTTACAGTCAGTAAATGCGTTCCTCCAGCCAATGTGTAATTTGAGGCTATTCCGCCGTTAGCCCCGTCAGCCAAGCTCAGCGTATCTACACCTATTGTTTTATTGGTACCAACATTCTCATCTGAGACCGATCCATCACCAGAAAGTGCTAAAGTCTCACTTCCAACTAAATTGGACAGAGTTATTATTCCGGATGAAACTGTTTTTAAAGTATTATAATCCCTACTTGCAGACATGTTTAATACTCTTTCGGTAATATTAAAGGTTTGTGTTCCTCCACTAAATGTGTAGTTAGATGCTAAACCTGCAGTTCCAGTTTGTCCATTCTCAAGGGTCAGTCCTGATGTATCTACTGTTTTACCATTCCCAACATTTTTACTAACAACACTTCCCAATCCTGAAGTTGTTAAGTCTTCTCCTCCTTGTAATCCTGAAAGTGAAAAGTCTGAATTCCTCACGTCTTGAGTGCCGTCGTATTGGCGTGATCCTGTAAGTGAAATTGGAGCCTTGTTCACAGTTAACTGATGCGTTCCTCCACTAAGAGTATAGTTAGCAGCTAAACCTCCATTCGATCCATCCGCTAAAGCGAGTGTTCCTACGGATACTGTTTTGTTAGATCCAACATTCTTACTCGCAATCGTTCCAGTTCCACTTAAGTTAAGTGTTTCTGATCCCACTAAGTTAGCATGCGTTGATAAGTCTGATGCTACCGCATTTGTTGTCGCATCATATAAACGGGTACCGCTTACACTCACTGCACGTCTATTTACCGTAAAGTTGTGCGTACCACCCGTAAGCGTATAGTTAGAAGCTGTTCCTCCACTACCGTCAGCGATACTAATCCCAGATAAGTTTGTTATCGTATAACTACCCGCATTCGCTGAACTAATCGTGGCTGTTCCAGAATGATTCAACGCTTCACCTGATACAAGGTTGCTTAATGTTATCGCTCCAGCCAAAGCATCGGTGTTCGCATCATACGTCTTCGATCCTGATGAGTTTAGTACTCGTTGGGCAATATTAATCACCGTCGAGTTTAAACTGTAATTTGACGCAAGACCTGTTCCATCCGCTAATGCCAGTGTTCCATTACTACTCATCGCTATTCCATTGGCAACATTCGCACTCGCTGCAGTTCCCGAACCTGTCATGGTTAAGGTCTCTCCACCTTGCAATGCATCAAACGAACTTAAGTCTGATCCCGCTGCTGTCGTTGTTCCGTCATATTGTCTGGCTAACGTCGCATTCAACGGACGTTGATTCACAGTTAACTGATGCGTTCCTCCACTAAGAGTATAGTTAGCAGCTAAGCCACTGTTATCAGAAATTGATAACGTATTTAAAGTAACTGTTTTGTTAGTTGCTACATCAGCATCGCTTAACGTTCCATTGCCAGAAAATGCAAGTGTTTCCGAACCTACCAAATTGCTCAGTGTTAGATCACCAGAATTAGCTGTCGTTGTGGCATCATACAATCTATTTCCGGATGAATTAAGTGTTCTCTGCGTTATCACAAATGAGTCACTTGTAATTGTATAGTTAGATGCTAACCCTGTATTATCAAGCAGCTTAAAACCATCATTGTGTGTTATTGCTGATTCACCTGTTGCAGCCTCCCAAGTAGCCTTGTTAGCTAGATTAAAATATACCGTATTTGAAGTATTGCTGCCATTTACAGTTGCATTCTTCGCTCTTGCATTTTGA